>DKCU01000094.1:55030-79455 GCA_002451555.1 Candidatus Segatella albertsiae | reverse complement strand
ATGGTTACTCCGCATTCTATAACCAACCCAAGTTGGCAAAGGTAACTATTTCTTCTACTGTAACAGAAATACCAGCTTGCTTGTTTAGAAGTTGTAGCGTTCTTAATAAAGTCTCGATTTTAGGACAATTAAGCAAAATACCTGCATATTCTTTTGATGGCTGTAAACTTACTGGACTTACATTATCTAACTCAATAGAGGATATTGAAGATTATGCTTTTCAAAATAATATAGACTTGACGACTGCTGTATTAGGTAATAATGTCAAAACTATAGGGAAATATGCTTTTAGCGGATGTAGTAACCTTGCAAGTTTAAAGTTAGGTAACTCATTGGTAACTATTGGAGATTATGCTTTTCAGTCAATAGGAAGTACTGTAAATTCTGGATTAAGTTTTACAGTTCCAAATACGCTTTCTTCTATTGGAAAATTTGCTTTTTACAAAAGCGGTATTTCTTCTATCAACATACCAAACAATGTAACTACGATTGGTGAGTCTTGTTTTGCAGAAAATACTAAATTGGAAAAGATTACAATTGGTAGTGGTTGTCGTGAACTTCCAAAGAATATATTTAGTGGGTGTTCTGCTTTGTCTTCTGTTATCTTAAACGAAGGACTTGAGACTATTTCTGATGCTACGTTTGCTAATTGTAAGGCTTTGGAATCGATTAGTATTCCAGGTTCTGTTGTGCAGGTTGGAAGAAATACCTACGATTCTAATTTACCGTTCTATAATTGTACGTCACTTAGAAGTGTTAGATTTGAGGATGGAGTACAGAAACTTGTTTTGGGTGCCTATTACAATGGTGGTTCTATTGGTAAAGGGTTGTTCTCATGTAGTTCCTTGGAAGAAGTTTATATTGGTCGTAATATTTCTTATCAAAATGACGATACTTATAATACTTTTGACAAATATCCGCAATTTTATGGTTACTCCGCATTCTATAATCAACCTAAGTTGGCAAAGGTAACTTTCTCTTCAACAGTAACAGAAATACCAGCTTATTTGTTCTACAAGAATGCGTCTTTGACATTGACTTCTCTTCCGAAGATAAAAAAAAACGGAGCATCTGCTTTCCAAGAATGTTCTAAATTGACAACCTTGAACCTTGGTGAGGATTTGCAAGAGGTTGGTAGTGATGCTTTTAATGGTTGCTCGAATGTTACTAAGTTGACATTTCCTGATGCGACAACAACGATAGGTGCACGAGCTTTCCAAAATTGCTCCAGTGTGACGGAAGTAACAGTCGGTAAAGAACTGAAGTCTATCGGCGCCAGTGCTTTCCTTAATTGTAAGTCTTTTACAGCTTTGATTTTGCCTGATGATTTTACAACAATGGGTAAGAGTGCATTTCAGGGATGTATTAAGTTGACGGTTGCAAAATTAGGAAAATCGTTGACTGCCGTTCCTGAAGCTGCTTTCAAAAATTGTATTGCTCTTTCGGAGATGAGAGTTCCTGCTACAGCAAAGTCTATAGGTGATGAGGCATTCTATAATGACTATACTTTGGCTGTGGTGTCTATGCAGGAAGGTCTGGAGACCATTGGCGCAAGAGTTTTCTATAACAACAGAGGAATTCTTGAATTCTCTATTCCAGGAACAGTTATTTCTATCGGGCAGAACAGCTTCTATGGCTGTACCAATACGAGTGTAATGTCTTTCGAAGATGGAGACGGTGTACTAACTATTGATTCAAAGAATACTCGTAGTGCAAAGATAGATGCCTTGACCAATAATGGAACATACCAAGACAGAGAGAACGACTACTTCTGTGATTGTCCAATAGAATTATTGTATCTTGGGCGAGACTTGAAGTATGATTATATTCTGATGGAGTTTATATTTATGACTTGGTTGATGGCAAGTGGCAGCAAGTTAGACGGGCTACAGCTCCTTTTGTAAATAGCACTACTCTCGAAGAAGTACAGATTGGACCAAAGGTATCTTTTGTTTATAATCATCTTTGTGATAATTGTGATAAATTGACATCAATGTCCTTCCCTGTAGGCATAGAAAGTATTGGTGGATATGCCTTTAATGGCTGTGACAATTTGGCTTCAACGACTTTTGAAGAGAGTTCGGAACATTCTCTTGTTATTGAGGTTTCTGCATTTAAGGGCTGTGTATCTTTGGAAAATATAACTTATCCTGGACAGTTATCTGCTTTAGGTGATTTGGCATATCAAGATTGTAAGAATTTGAAAAGTGTAATTTTTAATAAGAATGATCAGTATCTGCCAACTTTGACTATTGGTGACTATACGTTTGCTAAATGTCCTTTGATTACAGAGTTGTCTTTCCCAGGTAGATTAGCATCTATAGGTAGCTTTACTTTTGCGTCTTGTGCCAATCTTGCGCATGTTTCATTTGAGGATTCTAACACAGCCGTAAAGTTGGGTTATGGTGCATCTGCAATAGAAAATAGTTCTAAATATGACGAGAAACTTCCGTTGTTCGGAAACTGCAATTTGTCTTCTCTTTATCTTGGAAGAAACATTGATTATGAGATTACAGAAGCAAAAGGATTTTCGCCATTTTATAATCAGCAAATGTTGACCGATGTCAAATTCTCTCAAGCAGGGACTGTTACTTATTGTAAAGACAATTTGCTTTATAAGGTCAACAATTGTGAGGTGATAATTTTGCCAGAGAGTTTGATTACTATAGGCAATTGGACTTTCCGTGGAATGAGTAAGTTGAGAAGCATTGTTATACCTAATGCCGTTACAACAGTTGGAGAATATGCTTTTGCTGATGATTGCGAGTTGCAAAGTGCTAAACTATCTACTTCTTGTCCTTGGCTGAAAGTAGGTCTATTTTCTGAATGTGGAAAATTGCAAGCTATAACTATCCCGACGGTAGTGACCAAGATGGATACGCAGATGTTTACGAATTGTAAGTCTTTGACTGCTGCATCTTTTGAGGATGGAACTGATTTGATAGAAATGGGCTATGGTTCTTCAAACGAAGAGTATGGCCTTTTCCGTGATTGTCCAATGGAAACCCTATATTTGGGTCGATGGTTGTCTTATAGTACTAAAGATAATTCGGGGAATGATGCTCCAAACAGAGCTCCTTTTACTCATATTTCTTCTCTTAAGAATTTGACGATAGGAAAGAATGTGGGAGTGATAGATAAGTTTATGTTCGCTTATTGTACAGGATTGGAAGATGTCTCTCTTCCTGATAACATTACGTCTGTTGGTATGTGGGGGTTCCGTGGTTGTACTTCGCTGAAATCAGTAAGGCTCAGTCAAAATCTGAGTCAGATAGCAGACTATGGCTTCTCTGAGTGTTCTTCTTTGGATAATGTTATCTTCCCTGCTAGTATGACAAGTGTTGCTGATAATAGTTTCTCAAACTGTACTTCTTTGAGAAAACTTGATTTAGGTAGTTCTTTGAAGATTATCGGTCCATCGGCATTTCAAAATTGTACGTCATTGGAAGGAATCAATATGCCAGAGACTTTGGAAGGTTTGGGTGTGGAGTCTTTTGCAGGTTGCACTTCTCTTCCTTATGTAGAGGTAAAGGGCGAAGTTCCATCTGTGGGTAAGCAAGCCTTTCAAGGCTGTACTGGTTTGAATTGGGTTTCGCTCAGTGAGAATATTTCGTCATTAGGTGAGAATTCTTTCGCTGGATGTACTAATATCAAGTATGTAAAGTCGTATGCAAAATCACCTGTTCCTACAGGATTGGTTAATTTCCCAGAAGATGTAGTGGCTAATGGTACTTTGTTTGTACCTGCTGATGTCGTTAGTAATTATAAGAGATCAGCTACTTGGAGAAAATGGGGTAATATCAAAGCCATGACCGAAGATGTTTTTGTATCTTCTCTTACCCTCAATCAATCTGATGCTCACTTGAAAGCTGGTGAAACTCTTACTCTTGATGCAACGGTAGGTCCTGATGCTGCTACGAATAAGAAGATAGATTGGAAGTCGGATGACGAAACAATTGCAACCGTTTCGGAAGATGGAGTAGTGACAGCCCATAAGGTTGGTCAAACTTCTATCCATGCTATCGCTAACGATGGAGGTGGCGCCAAGGCTATTTGTGCTATTACCGTAGATCCTACTATGGTTTCTACTATCGCGTTGAGCCACGAGACCTTGGAAATCAGAAAAAATCACCAGACTCAACTTTCCGCTACGGTTGCTCCTACAAATGCAACCAATGCTAACTATGTTTGGTCTTCTTCCAATGAGAATGTCGCCAAGGTCTCCAAGGATGGAGTCGTATCAGCGGTCACTCCTGGTGATGCAATTATCAAGGCTACCGCACAAGATGGTAGCCTGGTGGAGGCTTCATGCCAAGTCAAGGTCTTGCCGGTATTGAAGGGCGATTCCAATGATGACGATGAGGTCAATGTTGTGGATGCGGTGAATACCGTCAACTATATATTAAATAAGGTGACTGGTACGTTCGCATTTGAATCTGCCGATGTAAACAGCGATGGTAATATCTCTGTTTCTGATGTGACAGGTACGACGGACTTGATTATGCAACAAGTTTTGCAGGCAAAAGAGCTGGTTGCTATGGCTAAAGGCTATGGCATTCCAACGATGGATGCAGCTTCTTCTAACGAAGGTTCGGATTGTTTGGTACTTTCTCAGCAGGACAAGTCTTCTGTAGATATTGCTTTGGACAATAATGGAAATTTTGCCGCTTTGCAAGCTGACATCGCTTTACCTATCCAGGTAGATGATGTGGAAGTGAAGTTGAATGGCGTGATGGCAACAACTCATCAGATGAGTTGGTCTAAGTTGGAAGCCCATACCTTGCGAGTTATCGTTTATTCTCTCAGCAATAGCACGTTTGTTGATGGACAGGCTATATTCAGTTTATCTTCTAAAAAGAACCTGGATGGTAAGGAGATTCGTGTAACCCATGCTATAGGTTCTGATGTTGAGGCTAAGGGGTATCGTTTGGCTTCTCGTTTCAATGAAACTACTTCCATCGGTGGTATTGCCGTGAACGATGCTTCTGTCAAAGCTACCGCAGATGGCTTAGTTATTACTGGTACAAAGGGTACACCTATTTATATATATACTACTTCGGGTATCCTTGTGAAGTCGTTCTGTCTTGATACTGAGGTTTCAAAGGTTGCTTTGCAGACAGGAGTTTATCTTGTGAAGATGAACGGACAGGTGGTCAAGATTACTGTAAAATAATGATTGAGGTATGATAAGACTAAATAAGACATGGGTGCTTTTGTTCTTGATGTTGTTGGCACTGCCGCTCGCATCAAGGGCAAAAGATGCCTTTTACATAGAACCAGTGAACATCGTTCCTGGTGAATCGAAGACGATTACCCTAAGTTTGGATAATAGTCAGGTGTTCCGTGGCTTTCAGACAGACATTGAATTGCCAGAGGGCTTACGTGTTGTCTCGAAGTCGAATGGAGCTTTTGATATATCTCTTACCGATAGACTTTCTTCCTCTTTCTCTGTAAGTTCCAACTTGGTGTCGGATGGCTCTGTTAGAATCTTGAGCTATTCGTCTCAGGGTGAATCTATCAAGGGAAATGAGGGGGCTTTGGTACGAATCTCGGTACGAGCTTCTAGTGATTTCGCAGGTGGCTATATCAGGCTAAAGAATTCCATATTCTCTGATGTCAAGAACCAAGACGTGAAAATGGAAAACTCACAAATTTTGGTAGGAACAAAAGAGCAGAATTCTATTTCTGTTAAAGGTGGAGAAATCCATCCAGAAGTTAGTACGGCTTTCTCGTTGGATTTGACCAACGAAAGTCAAATGACTGCATTCCAAATGGATGTGGTCTTGCCTAAAGGCTTGTCTCTGGATTTGACTAAAACAAGTTTGACCAGTCGATGCGGCAATCACCAACTGTAAACTAAATTATTGGATAATAATAAGGTTCGCATCATTTGTTTGTCTTCCGACAATACGCTGTTTTCGGGTACTGTAGGTTCAATTTTGGATATGTGGATAAAGGCTGAGAAAGGTATTTCTGGCAATCAGACTGTTAAGGTACAAAATATCATTTTCTCAGATGTCAAGGCTCGTACCTATCGGATGGAACCTATCTCCTTTGTCGTGGATGTGAAGTATGTTCCTGCAACTTCGATTTCTATCAAAGAGAGTAGCTTGCAAATGGCGGTGAGCGATTCACGTCAACTTTCAGCGTCTTTGTTGCCTGAGAATTGTACGGACAAAACTATTCTGTGGAAGTCTGACAATGAAGAGATTGCAACGGTAGATGCAAGTGGGGCGGTCTTGGCAAAAACTGCTGGTCAATGTAATATTATTGCTTCTTCTGCCGACAATGCTGTTCAAGCAAAATGTGCTGTTACTGTTGTGAAGATTCCTTTGACAATACAGGTAGGGAATGCTACTCGTGTTTATGGAGACGATAATCCTGAATTAAAGGTTTCTTATTCGGGTTTTAGAGATGGTGATTCTGAGGCTGGTTTTTCTTCGCCTGTTGTTGTTTCTGTGAATGCGGATGCCAAAAGTAAGGTTGGAGAATATGAAATCAGTGCTTCTGGTGCGGTTTCTGAGAAATATGATATTTCGTATGTTTCTGGTATTCTTTACATCACGAAGGCTCCATTGACCATCTCCGCTGGTAGCTATTCCAAGAAACAGGGAGAAGCGATGCCTGTCTTCAAGGCAAACTATGCAGGTTTCAAGAACGGTGAGACCGAGAGTGTGCTGACCAAGCAACCTGTCTTCTCTTGCGAGGCGAATGAGTCGAGTGCCCCTGCTGACTACGCAGTGCCCATTGGTGGTGCTGAGGCAGATAATTATGAGATACGTTATGAGCAAGGTCGCTTGACCGTCACCGAGGCGGATGCTGTGATAGTTCGTGCGAAGAGCTACAGTCGAGAGTATGGTGATGAGAATCCTGTGCTCGAGTTCGAGACGGAGGGTGCAGCCTTGGAGGGCACTCCAGAAATAGTCTGCTCCGCCGACAAGTCTTCCAAGGTCGGTAGCTATGCCATCGAGTTGCGTCAGGGTTCCGTCAAGAATTACAACGTTCACTTCGAGGGCGGCACGTTGACAATTGCGAAGGCTCCATTGGTCATCTCCGCAGGTAACTATTCCAAGAAACAAGGAGAAGCGATGCCTGTCTTCAAGGCAAGCTATGCAGGTTTCAAGAACGGTGAGACCGAGAGTGTGCTGACCAAGCAGCCAGTCTTCTCTTGCGAGGCGAATGAGTCGAGTGCCCCTGCTGAATACGTTGTGTTTGTTGGTGGTGCTGAGGCCGATAATTATGAGATAAGCTATGAGCAAGGTATTTTGACGGTAACAGAAATGGCAAAGCCTGTTATTTCAACCGATAACGCAACATTGCGTATAACAACGGATACGGAGAATGCTATCATATACTATACTTTAGATGGTACTGAGCCAAATGAAAATGCAAGGAAATATATAGAGCCAGTCAATTTGTATGCTTCTTGTGAAATCAAGGCGATAGTAGTCAAAGGTGAAGTTAAATCTGAAGTGTCCTCTGCGGAATATCATGATGCAGAATATCCCAATATCGTAAAGGTTGGTGATATTATTACTGCTAATGTTATCAACAATTGTGAGGAAAACTTGCCAATGATATTCAAGGTGACGAGTGTATATCCTTTCAACGTTGAAATGGTGAATAAGGAGGATTATGTTGAAGGATGGGATAATGCACATGATGTTTCAGGTGCTTTGGAAATCCCAGCTGTCGTAAAGGCAAATGGAGTAGAATTTAATGTAAAAGCATTAGGTGCAAACTCTTTGGCGTCATGTGTCAATATGACATCATTGAAGCTTAATGAGGGGTTGGTAAGTATTGGGCCTCAAGCTATACGTTGGTGTTCTAAAATTAAGGAAATCGTTGTTCCTAATTCTGTAAAAGAGGTTTGGGGCGCATTCTTGACAGAGGATCATGGTTTGGAAACGGTAGTTTTGGGAACTAGTCTTGAAACTGTTTATACAGACGCTTTTTGGGGCGTGTCTATGAATCTAAAATCTATCTTTAGCTTGAATCCTGTGCCACCAACTTGCATTCTTCCAGACAGAACTTTTGAAGATCTTCCAGATAATGTCACCCTCTATGTCCCTATCGGTAGCAAGGAAGCCTACGAGACAGCTCCTGGTTGGGATTACTTTGCTGGACATATCGTTGAAATGGATATGTCTCCTGTAACTGTTAAGGTGAAGAACAGCTCACGTGTTTATGGTGATGAGAACCCTGTATTTGAGTTTGAAACAGAAGGTGGAGCACTTATCGGAGAACCTGAGATAGTCTGCTCTGCAGATAAAAATACAGGAGTTGGTACTTATCCTATTGAAATAAATAAGGGAACTATCAAGAACTATAATGTGACATTTGTTCCTGGCACATTGGAGATAACGAAAGCTCCTTTAACCGTAACGGCTGATGATGTAGTCATGACGCAAGGCGATGAACTTCCATTGTTCACTGCTCATTATGAAGGCTTCAAAAATGGTGAGGATGAAGCAGTCTTGACTAAGCAACCTACTTTCGAGGCAACGGCAACGTCGGAAACCGCTCCTGGTAAATATCCTATTACCGTGTCTGGTGTGGAGGCTGACAATTACGAAGTGGCAAAGTACATTGCTGGTACACTCACAGTTCTGAAGAGAGAGCTTAAAAATCAAACTATCACTTGGAATCAAGAGATAAAAGCTAAGGTAGGTTCAACTATAGAAATGGCTGCGACGGCATCATCTGGCCTTCCTGTCAGATATTCCTATGTTCGGGTACCAGGAGTAGAATCTGCTTATCAAGTTCCTCAAATTGATGGTAATAAGATAACATTCCCTCAATATGGTATGTATCTGTTGGTGGCTATCCAAGACGGAAACAATGAGTATGCGTCAGCGACTGACACCTTGGATGTCTGTGCTATCAGCGATGATGATGGTTTGATGTATATAGATGGCATCTACTATAGATATACAGAAGATGGCTCTGCGCTAAAAGTAGTAAGAGGCTACAATCCATATCGTGGAAAGGTTGAAATTCCTGCTTATGTAAAAGGGGTGCCTGTAGTGGAGATTGATGGTCTTGCTATGTATGCTTGCTATTATCTGAACGAAGTTGTCATAGGTGATAATGTAGTAAAATGTGGACATGAGGCTTTTGGAGCATGTCGAAATTTACAAAAAGTTACATTGCCAGCTAATTATGTTGAGTTTAGAAACAATTGGATGTTTAATTGCGATGATGCAATCAAGGAGATACATTGCCGTTCATCTGTTCCTTATGTGGTTGATGAAGGTATCTTCAATGGTGCTGTTGATTACGACAAGTGTATCCTTTATGTTCCAAATGGCACGAAGGAAGCTTACATGAATGCCGATGTTTGGCGAAACTTTACTCACATCGTGGAGGAAGAGGTTGTTACAGGAATTTCTCATATCGAGCAGCTATATGATAAGTCTGCTTGGTACACCTTGCAAGGTATCAAACTCTCGGATAAGCCAAGTATGCCAGGTATTTATATTCATAAAGGTAAGAAGGTCCTTATACGATAAAATACAATTAAAGGCTGCATTCTAAAAAGTGAATGTGGCCTTTTTTTTATTCGTTTTTTTGCAGGTTTCAACAATTTTCTATACTTTTGCATTCTGAAATTTAATTAGTAAGAACTTACAATATGAAGAAAATGGTAACTTTGGCTCTCAGTCTGCTTTTGGTGGTACTGATGGCAAATGCTCAGGGAGTATTAAAGAAAGTGTATGATGAGACTATCGACCCGATGCAGCAAATAGACGAAGCTGTAAGCAAGGCGAAAGTAGAGAATAAATTTGTCGTTTGCCAAGTGGGTGGAAACTGGTGTCCATGGTGCTTGCGCTTTGCTGATTTCGTGGAGAAGGATACGGCAGTCAACAAGGTGGTGAACGATAACTTTGTTTATATCCATGTGAATTACAATCCTCGAAAGTCGGGTGGTGACGCGGCTCAGCAGAAGGCTGTTCAGCTAATGCGTCGATTGGATAATCCACAACGCTTCGGATTCCCAGTCTTTGTGGTATTGGATGGAGATGGAAAAGTGCTTCACATTCAGGACTCTAGCTTCTTGGAGGAAGGTAAAGGATATAATGAGGAGAAAGTGTTGAGATTCTTCAACAACTGGACTCCGAAAGCGGTGAAGAAATAAAAATACTATCCGATATGGGGATATGTTGCATCACAAAAAAATGTGGAATATAGGGGCAATGACCAAGCTATTGTTCGTTAAAAAATCCATTTCAAGCATTTTTTTCTTGAATAAATTGCTTGGAATGGATTTTTTTTATAACTTTGCCCCCATAACTAGGAATAACCTAAAACAGTGAATGATGACAAACTCTATTTTCTCTTCTAAGAAACTACTCAGGTATTCGGCTAGCTCGATGCTGATGTTGTCAACGATTCCTTTACCCATGCAGGCACAGGAACAGAAATTTCTTGCTTTGGATTCTCTGCATGTCAATGGTTCCATGAGCATCGTTGAGCCTCAACTTCTAAAGAAAGGTGTGCTCAATAACGCCCTCGATGCCTTGAGCGGACAGACGGCGGGTGTGAATGTCACCACCAATGGTCTCGACCGCATCGCCATGCTCAATAGCGTCAGAGTGCGTGGTACCACTTCCATCATGGGAGGCAACGACCCATTGGTCATCATCGACGGCGTAACCAGCGATGTGGCTACACTTGCTACCATCTATCCTGCCGACATCGAGAGTTTTACCGTACTGAAGAATGCCAGTGAGACCGCCCTCTATGGTTCTCGTGGTGCTTCGGGTGTCATCCAGGTGAAGACCAAGAAGGGTACGGGCAAGGGCTTTCAGATTTCTTACGAAGGCAACTATGGCATCGATGCCATGTACAAGAGCATGGAGATGCTGAATGCCGCCGAATATATTGCCGCCGCCCAGAAGTATGGCTTGGAATACAACAACAAGGGATATGATACCGATTTCCACAAGGCGATTACCCGAACAGGCAATATCCAAAATCATTACTTGGCTTTCAGCGGCGGTACCTCTCAGAGCAACTATCGTGCTTCCTTCGGCTATATCGACCATAACACCATCATCCGCAGCAAGGGCTATCGCAATCTGGTGGCTAAGATAGATGTCACCCAGAAGGCTTTTAATGATAAACTGACGGGTGACTTCGGTGTGTTCGGTTCATCCTATAAGAACAACGACATCTTCGATTCGCAGATGCTCTTCTATTCTGCCGATGCCATGAATCCTACCTATCCATACGATCGGGATAATGGTAGTTGGGTGAAGAATGGGGCGGCTTCGCAGATTAATCCGCCGGGAGCCTTGCTCGCCGAGCGAAATGATACGAAGAACATGAACTTCAATGCTCACTTGAAGTTGACTTACGAGATATGGAAATATCTTACCCTCTCAGCTTTTGGCGCTTACTCCTATTCTTCCAATGAGAACAACCAGTTTTGTCCTACTTGGGTTTGGGCACAGGGCAACCTTTATCGTGGCGAGTTCAAGAGCGAGGAGTGGTTGGGCAATGTTTCCCTGAACTATCAGCGCAGTTGGGGCATCCATTCCTTGAAGGCGATGCTTGGCGCTGAGTATCAGAAGGACATTAAGACCGGGTTCTGGACTTCCGCCAAAGGCATCACCAACAATGACAATTACTATTATGGCATCGGCGCTGCCGCTTCCCGTCCATACGGCGGAACGGACAGCAACTACGAAGACCCAGCCTTGGCTTCCGTGATGGGTGGCATCGACTATTCTCTGCTGAATAGATATTCGCTTTCCGTCTCCATGCGTGGCGATGGTTCTTCGATGGTGGGCGATGAACATACTTGGGGGTTCTTTCCATCCATCTCCCTTGGTTGGGATATGAAACAAGAGGCATGGCTCCGTCATGTCAAGGCGATTGGGATGCTGAAATTCCGCACAGGCTATGGTCGCTCGGGAAATCTTGGCGGCATCTCCTCTTATACCACGATGAATACGGTGCGCCAAACGGGTATCGTATCGGTGAATAGTTCGCCAACGGTTACCTTGGGCATGATTCGCAACAACAATCCTGACTTGAAATGGGAGACTCGTTCCACTTGGAACATAGGCGCTGACTTGGGCTTGTGGAACAACCGATTGGTCTTGACCGCCGAGTATTACTATTCGAAGACCACCGACATGCTCTATGCCTACGATGTACCCGTGCCACCGTTCGCCTTCGACAAGTTGTTGGCAAACATCGGTTCGATGAGCAACCAAGGTCTTGAAATCGGCATTTCTTTCACGCCTATCGAAAAGAAGGATATGGAACTGAATATCAACATGAACCTGGCTTGGCAGAAGAACAAGCTCCTTTCGTTGAGTGGCGAGTACGAGGGCATGCAGATGTCGGCGGCTAATGTGACGGCGATGGGAAGTCTTTCGGGTGCTGGTCAGCATGGTGGTTACAACAATATTGTCTATCAGATAGTGGGACAACCGTTGGGAGTCTTCTATCTGCCTCATTGCAAGGGTATCGTCCCAGATGGCAACGGACATTATAAATACGACATCGAAGACCTCGACCAGAATGGAACGGTCGATCTCAGCGATGGCGGAGATAGATATATCGCAGGACAAGCTACGCCAAAGGTAACGCTCGGCTCGAACATCAGTTTCCGTTACAAGGACTGGTATCTCTCCTTGCAGATGAACGGAGCCTTCGGGCATAAGATATTCAATGGCACGGGCTTGGCATACACCAATATGTCTAGTTTCCCGGACTATAATGTCTTGAAGGGAGCGCCCGAGAAGAACATCGTCGATCAGAACGTCTCTGACTATTGGCTCGAAAAAGGTGACTATCTCAACTTCGAGAACTTGACGCTCGGCTACGACATTCCTATCAAGAAAGGCATCGTTCAGGCGCTGCGAGTTTCGGCAAGTGTGCATAATCTCGCCACCATCACCAGTTACAGCGGTTTGACACCGATGATCAACAGTTATGTGGTGAATAGCACGATGGGAATCGACGATAAGAGAACTTATCCGATTTATCGTACCTTTTCTTTGGGACTAAGTGTACAGTTTTAAGTGAAGAGTGAAGAACGAAGAGTGAAGAATTCAAATGTTTTTCTCTTATAAACGAAATGATTACAGTAACAAATCTTGCTATTTAAAATGAAGATTATGAGACGAAATCAATTACAATATAATATAGGTCGCCTTTGGATGGGATTACGACAAAATATAGGTTGCCTTTTGGCTTGGGTGATAGTCTTGGGAACAACCTTGTCTTTCACTTCCTGTTTGAAAGAGAATCCTAAAGACCAGCTCGACGAGGATGCCATCTATGGTTCGGCTTCCGAGATATATACCAATGCTGTTGCGTCTTTGTATAATTATATAGGTGGAGCCAATGAGAGCGAGGGCATCCAAGGCACTTGCCGTGGTATCTATGATTATAATACGCTCACCACCGATGAGGCTATCATCCCGATTCGTGGTGGCGACTGGTATGACGGCGGCTTGTGGAATGCCATGTACCAACACAAATGGACTGCCGATGACGAGTCGCTCTATGATACCTGGAAGTATATCTATAAGGTTATTGTGCTCGCCAATAAGTCGCTCGACATCATCGATGCCAAGTCATCCTTGCTCACTGCGAATCAGAAAGACCAATTCAAGGCGGAGGTTAGGGCGGTTCGTGCTTTGATGTATTACGAGGCGATGGATATGTTTGGTCGCATCCCTGTGGTGCTGTCGAAAGAAGAAACTGCAATCTATACACCGCCATCCAGTTCTTCGGAATCAGCTTCGTCTGGTTCTACAGCTTCTTCGGAGATTTCGATAACCGATGCCAATCTCTCTTCTCAAAGCGAACGAAGTGAAACTTTCCGTTTCATCTTCAGCGAGTTGCAGTCTGTGTTGCCTTATCTCCCCGACGAGCATAGCAATAAGGAAGGCAATTACTATGGGCGCATCACGCAGCCTGTAGTCAACTTCCTCTTGGCGAAGTTGGCGCTCAATGCCGAAATTTATATGTATGACGATTGGACCAAGGGGTATGACATGCGTCCGAAGGGCAAGGATATCTATTTCGTGGTAGAACCAGCTTCGGGAGCTTCGGTTCTCAAAGGTGGAAAGGCGAAAGAGACGAGGAGTAAACAGTTGAATGCCTGGGAAACTTGTATCTACTATTGCGATAAACTCGCCGAGGAAGGCTATGCCTTGGAAGAGAACGATGCCTTTAACTTCTCTACTCATAACGAGACATCGAAGGAGAACATCTTTACGATTCCGATGGATAAAAATATCTATACCAACCAGTTCCATTATCTCTTCCGCTCCTACCATTATACCCATGGTGGTGCCTTGGGATGGGGTAGTGAGAATGGTACTTGCGCTACCATCGCCACGATGAAAGCCAACCATTATGGTGAGGAGGATGAGGATACTCGTTGCAAGATGAACTTCGTGGCAGGAGTGGTCAAGGTGGATGGCAAGGAACTCTTGATGGACAATGGCAAGCCTTTGGAATATCAGCCTTTCGAGGTGATGCAGAACTTGACCAACAGCAAGTATATCAAAACGGCAGGAGCGAGGATGGCGAAGTATGAGGTGGATAGAACTTCGTACATGGATGGTAAGTTGCAGAGCAACGACATCGTTCTCTTCCGCTATGCCGATGTGTTGTTGATGAAGGCGGAGGCGAAGGTACGCAATGGCGAGGATGGAAGCACAGAACTCAATATGATTCGCACTCGTGTGGGTATGCCTGCCCGTCCTGCCACACTTGCCAATATTCTCGAAGAGCGATTGCTTGAATTGGTTTGGGAGGGATGGCGACGCCAAGACCTCATCCGTTTCGGCAAGTTCACAGGAGCTTACGATCTTCGCACGTCTTTGGACAAGGAAGAACAGACGGAATATACCATCGTCTTCCCGATACCACAGAAGTGTATCTACCTGAATAAGAAGTTGGAGCAGAATCCAGGGTATTAATAATAAAGTTCATAGACAACTTTAGGGCAAGATATATAAGGAAAGTCTTCTGTATATATAGGAAAAGTTTGTGGAAACAATAGGATATGTTTTCCGAGCATATAGTATATAAAACCGCCCAACAGTTGATGTGCGCTTGCACAACAACTGTTGGGCGGTTGCATATCAGCTGTTGTGCGACTGTCGTCCAACTGATGTGCGGAATATTTTTACAAGCGATAGAACTCGGTGAATGCCTTGACGGTGTATTCGTGGTCGATGACGCTTCCGGTCTCTCGACAACTGTGCATGGCGAGGATGGCATTGCCCATATCCACTCCCTGCAATGGGATGGAGGAGGCGAGGATATTGCCGAGGGTGCTTCCACCTGCTACGTCGCTATGATTGACGAAACGTTGGCAAGGAACACCTGCTTTCTCGCAGATGCCAGCAAAGACAGCGGCTGAGGCTGCATCGCTCGCATACTTCTGGGCAGCATTGAACTTGATGACAGGTCCGCCACCCAACATTGGATGATTCGTTGGGTCGTACTTCTCGCTATAGTTAGGATGCCAAGCGTGGGCATTGTCGGCAGAGACCATGAAGGCTCGTTCCACGGCCTGGTAATATGCCTCCTCCGTTCCGCTCTGTGCCAAGGCAATGCGCTTGAGCATATAAGAGAGGAATGGGCTTCCTGCTCCTTGCTTGGTCTGCGAACCAGTCTCCTCGTTGTCGAAGAGGGCAAGGACTCTTGTTGTATCGGATGCTTCGGAAGAAGCACCAGTTGCTGAGACTTTCTCATCTGATGCTGAAGATGTAGCAGCAATCATCGCTTCGATTCCTGCCCAGCACATCGACAAGTCGTCGAGTCTTCCTGACGAGATAAACTCATCATGTGCTCCAAAGGTGCAAGCTGGTGTGGCATCGGCGAGATAAAGGTCGAAGTCGAGAATATCCTCTTGTTTGATTTCCTTCTTACCGAATGGCTTGTCGTCACTTGTCATCGGATTCTTGTTGAGCTCTTCGAGAATCACATTCATCAAGAGATTGCCCTTCTCCAACTCATTATTGATGATGCCGAGGATAGGCAACACGTCTTTCTGGCGACTCAACTTCACACCATCGTTCACCTGACGGTTGAAGTGGATGGCGAGGTTGCTAATCTGGAGCAATGGGCACTTGATATGCAGAAGCAAAGTCTTCGGATGCATCACGTCGTCGCTCTTCACAATCACTCTACCTGCGAGTGTCAAAGGACGGTCGAACCAAGTTGACATGATCGGACCGCCATATACTTCGGTGTTGAGTTTTACGATGCCGCCCTCGCAATCCATCTCTGCGTTTGGCTTGATGCGGAAGGTAGGAGAGTCGCAGTGGGCGCAAATCATGTGGAAGCCCGCTTCGGCGATAGGTTGCTTGCCGATTTGGAAGGCATAGATGCTGGAGTCGTTCTTGGTAACGAAGAACTTGTCGCCTGCCAGAATCTCGCCCAATGGCTCCTGTGGGTTGATGCGGCGGAAACCATGCTTTTCAAGTTCTGCCGCCATGTTCTTGACCGCCAAGAAATTCACTGGCGATGCGTCAAGAAAAGATAATAGTCGTTTAATCATATCTTAGTCTGTTATTTATTTTAATGTTGGAAATCAAAAGATGCTAGAGGGGAGTCTTTTCTTTATTTCGGCATCTTCGGGTCGAAAGTTCGGAAGAGAAGATAATTGCTATCTGCCGCTATCGTCACTTCATCGCCTATGGCTTCGTTGAGTGCCCCTTGCCAAAGTTCTTGGTAAGCGTATGGATTCCATTTGAACCCTTTGCCTTCAAGATGGGTGCAGCCGAAGTTGTAGATGCTGATTTGCTGGTGGGCAAAGCTATCGAAGTTCTGTTCGCCCGATGCCGGAGTGAAGTAGCCGTGGTCGGTTACCATCGTGACATCGAGGTGGAAATCCTTCATATACCTGATTAATAAGGAGATATTGCCGAGGGTATGGTCCTCTCGCTTGCCCGTGCTGCCCAGGTAAGCGATGCTACGGAATCCCTTGGCGATGCAGAAGCGAGTAGCCTTGGTCTGGTCGTTGTCCTCCTGTTCAGATACTTGGTGTAGAATGTCGGCGTATCTTCGCTTGAAGTCTTCAGGCAGAGAGTCGCCGTCGCCCACGATGGCATCGGGAGTGCCGCCATGCAAGATATGGTGCATGCCCGCTCCGTCGCAACACACCAAGTACTTGGCGTGGTTGAGGATGGCCAACGGGACGACATGCGATGGGTAGTCGCCATCGCAAAGTATCACGGCATCAAAGGTGGATGAGGCTGTGACGAGTGGATAAGTATGTCGTTTTTCTTCTTTTTCTTTCATATCGCTTGAGGTTCTTTTGCTTTTGAAAGCATTTGTTGTTTACATTCCCTTCTTTAGCCACTCCCCGAAGAACTTGTCGTATAGCTCATAGGTTCCATCGGTCTCCGTGACGAAGTCTTTGTCCAAGAGTCCCTTGATAGCTCCTTGTGCAAAACTGGCTGATGGCAAGTGGTATTTTTTGATGAATGCTGACGAGGTGATGTTCTTCGCCTTTCCTGCCTTGCAGATGGCAAGGAGAAGCTCTTTCTGCTTGGCTGGTAACTGAAACAGGAGGGCTTCGTAGGCAAAAGCGCTCTCGTCTAAGATGGTATCGAGTGCTTGCGTCAAGGTCTGCTCATCGGCAATCGTGATGGCTGTTGTCTGCTCGTCGGCAGCAACTATTGTATCAGTCAGAGCATAAATCTTGTTGAGCATTCTTTGGAGATACCAGGTGATGCCATCGAAGCGGTCGTAAATCTTATAGATGATTTCTCGCTTGATGGTCTTCTTGCCGAACAGTCGGGTTGCAAAATCAGCATATACCTCCTTGTCGATAGGGCAAAGCGTCTTGATGGAGGTGCTTTGATAGAAAGGGCGAGCATGGCTCAGAAACATCTCGGTCATCATGTTGCGTTGCGAACCGGCGAAGATGAAGTTGGTGTTGTGGCTGTGCTGGATGTAAGTGCGCAAGATGGCTTCGACGTTATCTTCCTTGTAATTGGCGATGGTCTGGAACTCGTCGATGGCAACAATGCAAGGCTTGTCGGCTGTCTCCAAATAATGGAATATCTCTTGGAGTGTGGTTGCAGGACTTGTGATGTCGCCCAAATCCACGCCCCAGGATGGATTCCCATTCATATCGAAACTGATGGAAGAGCGGAGCGAGTGGAGGCAGTTGATGAAATACTCCACAACCTTCGTACCCTTTGGCTTGAGACTTTGCAGGATGCCACGACCTAACTCTTGGATGAAGTCGGCGAGGTTCTTGGTGGCATAAATATCAATCAAGAAGGTATAGTAGTTCTGCTTGATAGTATCTTGTGCATAGACATGCTGCACAAGCCCTGTCTTGCCGATTCTTCGAGGGGCAATCAGGGTTACGTTGTTGCCGTTCTTGATTTCCGCTATCAAGTCGGCAGTCTCTTTCTCTCTGTCGCAGAAGTATTCTTCCGATACATATCCACGGAGCACAAATGGATTTCCTATCATCGTTTCAATTCTATTGTTTTATGAATGCTTTCACAAAGGCCATCCCTTGGTGATTTCCATCTGCAAAGATAATTATAATACTTTTATTATAATACTATTATAATGGAAAAATAATAAAGATTAACGAATGGGAATCGTTAAATAAGCACAAGATTTCGGCTCTTCTGCACGAATTATGTTTTGAAAACATTACTTTTGCAAGATATAACTCAGACAATTAAAATTTTGGAATATTAAATAATGGAAATAGTAATAGGATTAATCATAGGTCTTGCCATCGGATTCTTCGTTGGCAAGTTGATGATGGCGAAAACGGCTGGCGAGGAGAAGGCGCAGCTCATCGCCAAGGCGCAAGTGTTGGAGAAAGAAAAGCAGAGCATCCGAGAGAGTCTGGAGGCTATCTTGCAAAATGAGCGTTCGCATCATTTGTTGGAAATGCAGACGCTCAGAGAAACGCATGAAAAGCAGATTTCTGACTTGAAACAGCAGATGGCGAACGAGCGACAGTATGCCGCCAAACTTCGAGAGGAGAGCGATGCGCAGTGGGCACAGAAACTCGAAGGCTTGCGACAGGAGATGCAGCGCATGAATATCGAGCAGCAGAAGGCTGCCGCCGAACAACTTGCAGCCAAGCAATCTGCCCTGCAGGAGAACAACCGCTTGCAGATGGACGAACTGCTGAAACCTATCAAGGAGCAGTTTGCTGACTTCAAGAAGTCGGTGGAGGAGAGCAAGACGCAGAGCGAGGTGAGCAAGAAGGAACTGCAGAGTACCTTCGAGGCAACTATGAAACTCTTCCAGCAGGAACAGCAGCAAGCCGTAGCCAACCTCAAGGAGCAAACCTCGAAGATTGGCTCGGATGCCGCCAACTTGACTCGTGCCTTGAAGGGCGATAGCAAGATGCAGGGTGACTGGGGCGAGATGGTCTTGGAGACCATCTTGGAGAACAGTGGTTTGCGAAAAGACGAGGAGTTCTTCATTCAGGAGAACACCAAGGACGAGAACGGCAAGAACTTCCGTCCCGATGTCATCGTTCGATTCCCAGAGGGCAGGAGCGTGGTCATCGACTCCAAGGTTTCGTTGACTGCTTATTCCGATGCCCTTGCCGCTGACAACGATGCCGACCGTGAGCGACTGATGAAAGCTCACGCCCTGAGCGTTCGCAAGCATATCGACGAACTCGCCGAGAAGGATTACTCGCAGTTGGTGGATGATGCCATCGGCTTCGTCCTGATGTTCATCCCTAACGAGACAAGCTATATCGCGGCGATGAAGCAGCAACCTGACCTCAGCCGCTATGCTTATCAGAAGAAAATCATCATCATCTCGCCAAGCAACCTCCTCATGGCACTTCAGCTCGCCTACAACCTTTGGCAGTATGATCGCCAGAACAAGAATGTGGAGAAGATTGTCAAGACTGCAGCCGACCTCTATGATAAGGTGGCGGTATTTGAGGATACCTTCACGGGTATCGGCGACCTGATAACCCGTCTTTCTGGCACCTTCGACAAGGCGAAGAAGCAACTCTACGACGGCACTGGAAACGTGATGAGAAGAGTAGAGAGCCTGAAAGGTCTCGGCGTTACGCCGAAAAAGCAAATCAAGGGATTAGAATAGAAATAAGATAAGACAAAAAGTATAATGAACTTATTGTGTTTATACCTTAATTATATAATAATAGAATCAAAAAAACATCGTTTTAAAGAAAAACAACTAAAAACATATCTTTATGAAGAAAGCATTTATGTCTATTTCTACGTTAGCATTGGTTTGCGCTTACCTTTCCAATGTTTCGGCCTTTGCTGTTCCTGTTAATACTTTTTCCAACGGTTCAATTGGGGCTGTCTCTCCTGCAGAAACAGCTAACGTTCTTGGTAACGAATCTGGCAACACTCCTGTGATTAAGAGCGATCCTAAGATCGAGGCTCAGGTGGAACAAACCCTGAAGAAACTCACCTTGGAGGAGAAGATAGGACAGATGATGGAATTGGTGACCGACCTCTTCGGTGCCAACGACAAGAACGGCGTGTTCTATATCGACGAGCACAAGACCGACTCCATCCTCTCTCGCTACAAGATAGGCTCCATCCTCAACGCTCCTAACACTTGCGCCCCAACTGCCAAGCAGTGGGAGAAGTATATCTCGCAAATCCAGAAGATTTCGATGAAGCGCATCGGCATCCCTTGCGTCTTCGGTCTCGACCAGAACCACGGTTCTACTTATACCCAGGGCGGAACCCTCTTCCCTCAGAACATCAATGTGGCTGCCACTTTCAATCGTGAGATCGCTCGTCGCTCGGCTGAGGCTACCGCTTATGAGACTCGTGCCGTGAGTGTGCCTTGGACCTATAGTCCTACCGTCGATCTTGGTCGTGATGCCCGTTGGCCACGTATCTGGGAGAACTTCGGCGAGGATTGCTACCTCAGCAGTGAGATGGGCAAGTCGATGGTCTATGGCTTCCAGGGCAAAGACCCTAACAACATCGACCAGTATCACATCGCCACTTCGATGAAACACTTCATGGGCTATGGTGTGCCTTGGACTGGCAAGGACCGTACGCCGGCTTATATCTCTCCTGCCGACTTGCGAGAGAAGCATTTCGCTCCTTTCTTGGCGGGTATTCAGGCTGGTGCCTTGACCGTGATGGTGAATTCCGCTTCCGTCAACGGTATGCCGATGCACGCCAACAAGGACATCTTGACCGGTTGGTTGAAGGAGGAGACGGGTTGGGACGGCGTGCTCATTACCGACTGGGCCGACATCAACAACCTCTATACCCGAGAGATGGTGGCTAAGGATAAGAAGGATGCGCTCCGCATCGCCATCAACGCCGGTATCGACATGATTATGGAACCATACTCTTGCGATGCTTGTGGCTATCTCATCGAGTTGGTCAACGAAGGCAAGATTCCGATGAGCCGCATCGACGATGCTTGTCGCCGTGTGCTTCGCATGAAGTATCGCCTCGACCTCTTCAAGAACCCAATCCAGAAGTTGAAGAATTATCCTAAGTTTGGTGGTGAGGAGTTTGCCAAGCTCGCCTTGGAGGGAGCCACCGAGAGTATGGTGCTCCTGAAGAACGAGAAGCTGGCGGATGGCAACGCTATCTTGCCGCTTGCCAAGGGTAAGAAAATTCTCTTGACGGGGCCTAACGCCAACCAGATGCGTTGCTTGGATGGCGGCTGGAGCTATACTTGGCAGGGACATCGTGCCGATGAGTTTGCTGGCAAGTACAATACCATCTATGAGGCATTCTGCAATGAGTATGGCAAGGAGAACGTCATCTTGAACCAGGGTGTTACCTATAATGAGAAGGGTAAGTACTGGGAGGAGAACGAACCTCAGATTCAGGGCGCGGTCGATGCGGCGAAGGATGCCGACGTCATCGTGGCTTGCATCGGCGAGAACTCTTATACCGAGACACCGGGCAACTTGACCGACCTCTGGCTCTCCGAGAACCAGCGTAACCTGGTGAAGGCACTCGCCAAGACAGGCAAGCCTATCGTCTTGGTGTTGAACGAGGGCCGTCCTCGTCTTATCGCCGACATCGAGCCTTTGGCAACGGGCATCATCGACATCCTCATCCCTGGAAACTATGGTGGCGATGCCTTGGCAAACTTAGTATCGGGCAAGTCCAACTTCAGTGGTAAGATGCCTTACACCTATCCTAAGGAAATCAACTCGCTCGCCAACTACGACTTCAAGAAGAGTGAGGAGGTGGGTACGATGGAAGGTGCCTACGACTACAATGCGAAGATTACCCAGCAGTGGGGCTTCGGTCAGGGCTTGAGCTACACCTCTTACCAATATAGTAACTTGAAGGTTTCTAAGTCCGACTTCCGCCATGGTGACATCATTCAGGTGAGTGTGGATGTGAAGAACACTGGCAAGGTGGCTGGCAAGGAGAGTGTCCTCCTCTTTAGCAGCGACCTTATCGCCAGCATGGTGCCAGACGGCCGTCGTCTCCGTGCCTTCGACAAGGTGGAGCTTCTGCCGGGCGAGACCAAGACCGTGACTTTCGACTTGAAGGCAGACGACTTGGCATTTGTTGGTTGGGATGGCAAATGGAGATTGGAGGAAGGCGACTTCAAGTTGATGATTGCCGACCAAAGCGCCATGGTTCATTGTGTCGATACTTATCAGTGGCAGACTGCCAATAGATAAGAATAAGGATAAAATATAGAAAGTAAAATGGAATCCATTCCTGCAAGAATATACGATGTGTTCTTGTTAGGAATGGATTTTTTTCCTTTATGCTACACTTGGAATACGTTTTCATTTTGTCATATGTAACAAAAACATTTGCAAATTGTGCAAAATACGTTGCTAATTGTTCAAACTTTGAAAATAATCCTCAAAAAGAAGGCGAATATCGGAAAAACTTTGTACTTTTGCCGAAAATAACAATCAAATAACAATCAAAAATTAAAAACAAAATACAAATTACAATGAAACTGAACGACATTCTTTCAGACAATTTCAATGCTGTGGAGTGGGAGGCTAAAGGTTATCAGCTTCCTAAGTACGACATCGCAGCTGTAGCCAAGAAGACTCACGATGAGCCTACTTGGGTTCACTTTGGCGCTGGAAACATCTTCCGTGCTTTCCCTGCCGCTATCCTCAACGACGCTCTCAACACCGGTAAGTACGACCGTGGTGTCATCGTCGCCGAGAGCTTCGACTACGAAATCATCGACAAGGCTTATCGCCCATACCATAATCTCTCCCTCCTTGTCAGCTTGCAGAGCAATGGCACTATCGAGAAGAAGGTGCTCGGCTCCATCACCGAGAGCCTGAAGGCAGACAAGCAGTTTGCCGACGACTGGGCTCGACTGGTGGAAATCTTCCAGGCTCCATCTCTCCAGATGGTCACTTTCACTATTACCGAGAAGGGATATACATTCAATGAGGCTGACTTGGCTCGTGGTCTCGACGCAGTCTTTGCTATGGGCAAGCTCACCGCACTCCTCTATGAGCGCTACAAGGCTGGCAAGTTGCCTGTCACTTTGCAGAGCACCGACAACTGCTCTCACAACGGCGACCATGTGAAGGCTGGTGTCTTCGCCTATGCCGAGCGCTGGGTGAAGGACGGTATCGTGGAGCAGGGCTTCCTCGACTATGTGAAGGACAGCAGCAAGGTAACTTATCCTTGGTCTATGATTGATAAGATTACGCCTCGCCCTCATGAGAAGGTACAGGCGATGATTGCCGAGGATGGCTTCGAGGACAACCAGACCATCATCACCGAGAAGCATACCTACACCGCTCCTTTCGTCAACTCCGAGGAGGTGCAGTACTTGGTTTGCGAGGATACTTATACCAACGGTCGCCCACCATTGGAGTTGGGAGGCGCACTCTATACTACTCGCAAGACCGTGGATGAGGTGGAGACCATGAAGGTGACTACCTGCTTGAACCCTCTCCATACAGCGATGTCTATCTATGGTTGCATGCTCGACTATACCTTGATTTCTGCCGAGATGGCAGATGAGGACCTCCGTGCCTTCATCCAGAAGATAGGTTACATCGAGGCGATGCCAGTAGTTACCGACCCAGGAGTCTTGAACCCATACGAGTTTATCGGCACCGTCATCAACAAGCGTTTGCCTAACCCATTCATGCCAGATGCTCCTCAGCGTATCGCCACCGATACCAGCCAGAAACTCTCCATCCGTTTCGGTGAGACCATCAAGAAGTACATCGACCGTGGTCTCGACAAGAGCAATCTCGTGCTCATCCCATTGGTATTGGCAGGTTATGCTCGTTATCTGAAGGCACTCGATGATAACTTGAAGCCATTCGAGCCATCTTCCGACCCACTCTTGTCAGAACTCCAGGCTATCGTGGCTCCTTTGGAGGTAGGCAAGGCTGAGCAGGATTACTCTTGCCTCAAGCAGCTTTACTCTCGTAAGGACGTGTTTGGTCTCGACCTCTATGAGGCTGGCTTCGGCGA
>DKCU01000094.1:32086-54866 GCA_002451555.1 Candidatus Segatella albertsiae | reverse complement strand
CTTGCCCAACTGAAACAGATAGGTGTCGAGGGTATCGTGACTGCATTGCACGATGTACCACTTGGCGAGGTATGGACACGTGAGAAGATTCATGAGCTCAAGGAGTACATTGAGTCTTATGGTATGAAGTGGAGCGTGGTGGAGTCTCTGCCTGTGGTGGAGACCCTGAAGTATGGCGGTCCAGACCGTGACCATCAGATTGAGGTCTATAAGGAGAGTCTTCGCAACCTCGGCGAGGAAGGCATCAAGTGCATCTGCTACAACTTCATGCCTGTATTGGACTGGGCTCGTACCGACTTGGCGCACAAGAACCCAAATGGTGCCGACAACCTCTATATGGATTGGGGCGAGTTCGCTTACTTCGACATCTACATCTTGAAGCGTGAGGGTGCTCGTGAGGACTGGGCTGAGTTCTCAAAGGCTCACAAGTGGGGCAGAGACCTCGTGGCTGAAGCTGATGAAATCAAGAAGACTTCCACTCCTGAGCAAGACCATGCCTTGGTGGAGAACATCATCATCAAGACCCAGGGCTTCGTATCAGGCAACTTCAGCGAGGGCGATGCTGCCCCTGTTCAGAAGTTCCGTGACCTCTTGAAGCTTTACGAGGGCATCGACAAGAAGAAGTTGCAGGAGAATATGAAGTACTGGTTGGAGGCTATCATGCCAGTTTGCGATGAGTACGACATCAATATGTGCGTTCATCCTGACGACCCTCCTTATCCAGTGTTCGGTTTGCCACGTATCATCGGTACTGCCGAGGACATCCAGTGGATGCTCGATGCTGTGCCAAACAAGCATAATGGTTTGACCTTCTGTGCTGGTTCATTCTCTGCAGGTGAGCACAACGACTGTGTGGCAATGGCAAAGCAGTTTGCCGACCGCACCCACTTCGTTCATCTCCGTTCTTGCTACATCTTCCCTAACGGCAACTTCACGGAGGCAAGCCACCTGGGTGGTCGTGCCGACTTGATAGAGCTTTGCCGCATCTTCGAGAAGGCTGAGCAGGAGGGCAAGTGCAACTCAGGTCGCCGTCTGCCAATGCGTGTGGATCATGGCATGACTTTCACCGATAAGCCAGGTGGCGTGTTCGATGAGAGCACCCACGGTCATAACGCTGGTTACACCTTGCTCGGCAGAATGTTTGCGATGGGTCAGATTCAGGGAGTCATCGCAACGGTGGATAGAGAACTGGGCATCGAATACAAGCAGCCTGGATTCTATGATTGATTTTTGATTTATTGGCTAAAAGTGACAGTGTTTTTAGCCAATAAATATCCCATTGCCCAAGTTTTGAAACGGTATTTGGGCATTCAATGCTCGTGTGTCGGGCATCGAATGCCCGCTGTTTGTTCAGTCGATGCCCGCTGTTTGTTCACTGAGTGCCCGTTTGATGGTCAATGGATGAACAATGGTCACTTACCTTTTTCCTTTAGAAACTGCTCTGCGGCGTATTTTCCCATAGCCTCATAGCCAGTAGGATTGAGATGCAGCCAATCGTCTGAGTATTCGGGTTTCAATTGTTGAGGGTCTTGTGGGTTGTATACCAACTTGTCGAAGTCAATGACATCGTCAAAGCATTTGCTATTTCTGATCCATTCATTTACGGTTTGTCTTATGGCTTCGTGCCAGAAAGAATACCAACCGTTGCCCTTGGTAGGTGTGATGGTGCCGCCATATACTTTGATGCCCTTAGCTTTTGCTTTTGAAATTAATACCTTGTAGCAAGCAATCAGCGTGTCGGCAACATGCTCATAGTTCCCCTTGGAGCAACCTATGTCGTTGGTTCCTTCAAAGATGATGAGATGCGTTACTCCTTTTTGACCAAGAATGTCACGGTCGAAACGTTGCATGGCAGGTTGGCTCAATCCTCCTTCGACTACACAGTTTCCACCGATACCTAGGTTTAAAACACCATGATGAGCCTTTGCATTCAGGTTCTTGGCAAAGAAATCTGTCCAACGATTTTGGTGGTTGGTAGTGCTTCCTCTACCATCGGTAATGGAATTGCCTAGTACGGCAATGACAGGAAGGTCATCCGTGGTCTTGACTTCGATAGCGGATAGGTTGTACCAGTGATCGACATTCTCTTGTTTGCCAAAAGACATATCCGTCGGCTTGGTTACTTTTCCATCCTGATGTGCCACGATGTATGATGTCGTACGAGAACCACGATGGGAGGTGGCGTGCTTAGGAGTCTTGCCGTAATCGATTGTGATGCTCAACAGTTGGTCAGCTTTCAGAGAATAGACTATAGCATCAGAATAGAGAGCTTTGCCAGCCTCGATGGTAACGCTTTTCTTTCCGTTGAATTTGAGGTATTTAACGGTCTTGCCATTGACGTAGCTTTGGTTTTTGAAATCTGTGTCGGCGATATAGACAGACTTGATTTCTACAGGCTGCTCCCCAAACTCATTGCTCAGTTTGAGCCTGAGTTCCTTTCCGCCAAAGGAAATATGAACGACTTGGCGGCAAGAGCGATTGTCGAGGCTTTCTTTAGGCATATCCCCCATGCCTGTCCATTCCACGGCTGTAGCCCAAGTGCCTTTCCATGTTTGCTGTGCATACGAAGTCATGTTTATCCACAGCAGGGCAATGATGATTAGGTAGATTGTTCTCTTTTTCATGTTTATTCTGTTATTTCATGTTTATTCTGTTATTTCTTCTTTATTTAGTTACTTTTGCTACTTTATTTAGTAACTTCTTCTACATACTTCACAAGTGAATCCTTGCCATTCAAGAGGTAGAAATCGACACGAACCACGTGGTCGATGTCAGCACTTCCCTTCACCTTCACATGACGGGTCTTACTGTATAATAAGGTGTCACGACGGGAAGGGTAGGAGACAAGCTGGATTTTGTCCTTGGTAGAGCCGCTTCCAACATAGTACATGCCCACGCTGTCCACGATAGACTTCTTGGCGGCGTTCTTTGCCAATTTCTTGGCATGAGCCGCAGCTGTATCCTCAGGATAAAACTCGCTTGCCGCCACGGTATCGCCATCGTTCTGGTCGGGAGCGAACTTGCAGCAGGTCGTCGTAGTGATGGATGTGGTGGCAGCCACGAAGGCAGCCACGAAGTATAATATTTTCTTCATTGTTATTTCTCCTAATCTAATGATTTTTGCAATTTATCTTTTCTATTGATCTTTAGCAGGTTATCTTTAGCAGTTTGCCTGTTCAATTTATCGTTTTGCAAAGGTACAAAAAAAAATTGAATATTCTTATTCTTTTGAATCTTTTCTTTCTTTGGTGTTCTTAATGAAAAAATAAAAAAGCTAGCATGTCCACAAACACGCTAGCTTTTTATTCCTATCCTTTTCCCTTCAAAACATCAGAAGGTGAGATGCCAAACTCTTTCTTGAAACACTTGCGGAAGTAACCGATATTATTGAAGCCAGTCAACATCGCCACTTCTGTTACATTGCTTTCGCCTTCCTTCAGCAGTTGCATACTGCGTTGGAGTTTTACCTTGCGTATATACTCGTTGGCGCTCACTCCCGTCAAAGCCTTCACCTTGCGGTAGAAGGAAGAGTGGCTCATTGCCATCTTGTCGGTCATGAATGCGATGTCGATGTCTATCGTCGTCATGTTCTCTTCGATGAGGCGATTCAGTTTCTCTATGAATTTCTTGTCCAAAGGACTTAGCTCTGGCACGGAGGTGTCGATGTTGTCATTGATATTCCCTGTTACGTCTCTTACATCATTTCTTTCAGCTCCATCTACAACATTTGCATTCAGATTTCCATTTCCGCTTTGGTTGATGTCAAGCGAAGCATTGGCTCCAGACAAGCTATGCTGGATGATAAACTCTGCCAGTCTTCTTCTACCCGATAAGATGTTGCGTATGCGGCTATGCAACAAACTTGCGCTGAAAGGCTTCATCAGATACGAGTCTGCACCGCTGTCGTAGCCTACCTCCTGGTCGATAGGCGTAGTCTTCGCCGTGAGCAGGATGATAGGAATGTGTGAAGTCCTTATGTCGTTCTTCAATATCTTCATCATCTCGATGCCGTCCATCTCAGGCATCATGATGTCGCTCACGATGAGGTCGGGTATCTGGTTGAAGGCGAGGTCACGACCTTCCTTTCCGTTTCTAGCCTCGATGACGCGATAGTCCTCGCAGAGTGACTCGTTGATATATTGGCGGATGTCATCGTTGTCTTCCACGATGAGAAGCAATGGACGAACGTCGGTTTGCTCTTTCTCCTCATTTCCTTCGAGGGAGTCTGGAGTATCATCGCTGTCTTTTTCGTCAAGAATAGATGCGTCGCTCATGCCCATGTTAGCAATATTTTCCTCTATCGGAGCATCCTCTTTGTGTAAAGCATTCGGATAGGTGTTGTTGGCATCGAGGATGAAGCAGAATTCAGTACCCTTTCCTTCCTCGCTCTCTACGGTAAGCTCCGCCTCGTGTAGTTTGGCAAGAGACTGCACGAGAGCCAGTCCGATGCCAGTGCCCGAAGCTTGGTGCAAGCCTTTTGCCTGGTAATATCGGTCGTAGATGTGAGGCAGGGCTTTCTTGCTGATACCATAGCCTGTGTCCTTTACCGAAATGACAACTTTTTGCAAACCGTCAGCTCTTTCCGTCGTGTTCGTCTTTCCGTTGATGCAACTCAATGTGATGTCGATATTTCCCTTAGGAGTATATTTGATGGCATTGGAAATCAAGTTGTTGAGCACGGTACTGATAATCTCGCTGTCAAAGTAGATATCTACAGCTTGTTGTTCAGGCATATTCACGTTGAAGGTCACCTGAGGGTTGCGGTTCAGGTCCTTGAATCGGTCACCAATCTCCTTGACGAAGGACTTGATGTCCGAGTGTGCCACGGTGAGGCGACGATTCTGCGTCTCCGTCTTACGGAACTCCAAAATTTCGTTGATAAGGTTGAGCAAACGTACCGAACTGGCATGGATGTTCTTCACCTTCTTGGCGAGTACCTCAGGCAGACGGGTGTCTGCCATCAAGTCTTCCAATGGACCCATGATGAGGGTGAGCGGGGTTCGCAACTCGTGGGTGATGTTGGTGAAGAAGCGCAGACGCTCCTCGTTGAGTTCTTGCTTCTGCTGTGCCTCCCACTTGGTCTTTTCGAGAGAACTGCGAAGTTTCAGTTCGTTGGTGTATGAGCGTACAAAGTAGAAAATAATACTACCAACAATGAGTGCATAGATGAGCTTTGCCCACCAAGTGAGCCACAATGGAGGTTCCACCACCACCTTCATCTCAGCCACCTTGGCGTTCTCCCATTCCTGGTTCTTCAACTTAGCTCTCACTTGGAATGTGTATTCTCCAGGGCTGAGGTTGCGGAAGGTTACTTCGTTGTCGCCTTCGGTCTCATACCATTTGTCGTCGAGTCCCTTCATCAGGTAAGAATACTCCACGTTACCCTCCTGTGCGAAGTTTCCGCTCGTGAAGGTTATCTTGAAGGTATTCTCGTCATATTTCAGATGTGCTACACCATTATTGTCTTGGATTACGATGGAACGCTGCAACTTTTCTGTGGTGTTCATAATCTGTTCGCAGTCGATGATTTCCACGATAGGCATGTCTTTTTGGTCGGTGAGCAACTGTGGATTGAATGTGCAGATGCCGCCTGGTGAACCGAAATAGACGATGCCTGTGGAGGAGATGACTGCAGAGCCAACACCGAAGTTTCCTGTCGGAATACCGCTTTGGTAATCGTAGTTGTAGAACTTCTCCTTGTTTCTGTCGAAGCAAGCGATACCTGAGAACATGCTGACCCAGATGTTGCCCTGTCTATCTTGTACCAAACTGCGAATATGGTTGTCGCTGATGCCTTGTTCCTCGCCATATACCTTGAAATTCTTTGTGTCTTTTGGATTAGGGATATATACCAAACCACTATGAGTTGCTGCCCAAATGCCACCGTCCTCATCCTTGATGAGCTGGTTGATGGAATTAGATGGGTAGCTATTTTCTAGTCCAAGATGCGTCACCAACTTCTTGTTCTTGTCGAAGATATAGATACCCCTTGCCAAGGTGCCTATCCAAATCTGTCCGTAGTCATCTTCTATGATGGAGAAAGGAATCGCCGATTGTCCCATGATGTCGTTGATACCCTTTTCTTTGGTTTCCACCTTATTATATATAGTATATACTCCATCCTCGGTGCCAGCCCATACTTTCCCGTCTTTGTCGATGTAGAGGGCGTTGACATCCAAGTCCTTGGTACTGTCAAATCGAGTGAAGGCTCCTGTTGTCGGATTTAGCATCAAGACACCATTGTCGGCAGTGCCAAACCAAATGTTGCCTTGTGGATCTTCTCTGAAGAGATATACCGACGAAGAAGAGTTGGAGATATACTGTGAGAAATCCCACTGATGTACAATGGTACCTTGGCGATATTGAGAAATCTTGTTGTCCTGTCCGATCCATAAGTTGTCCTTGCTGTCGCAGAAGAGGGCGGATACATTGACGATAGGATCGCCCATGAAGTTGAGCGTCATGAAACTGGTGGTGCTACTTGGTATGAAATCCACTCCCGTGCTATAGTTGGCTACCCACATATTGCCGTAAGCATCTTGTAGCACCCTTCTGGTATTGTTGCTCGAAAGAGCATAGTTTTCCCTTGTCAGTTGTGTGAAAGCAACCTCGCCCGTGTTAGGATGGTTGAACTTGTTGAGGTCGAGTTTGCTGATGCCGCCGATGTCAGAGGCAATCCAAAGAGTATTGTCGGAAGTCTCGGTTACTTGCATGATGTTATCGCCCGCCAAGGTATTCGGGTTCCCTTTTTCATGTTTGAACACACGGAAGATTCCTTTTGTAGGGTCGAAGAGGGCAAGCCCCTTGTTGGTTCCCACCCAGATGTTCTGCAAGTGGTCGATGAAGACGGATCGCACATTGTCACCTGGCAGACTATTGGGGTCAGCAGGATTGTTTTTGAAAAATCGGCTTCGCTTGTTATGGGTGTTGTAGATAATCAATCCCTCCATTCGTAGTCCGATGTAGAGATTGCCCTTGCCATCGTCGGTGATGCTCCTTACACCATTGCCGAATCCTGGCAATAGCTTCTTGTCGATGTAATAGTATTCTTTTGTCACTGGGTTGTAGTGATGCACGCCTCCGTTGTAGTCGGCGAGCCAGATACTAGAGTCTGCCGCCATGCAGATGTCGGCGATGCTATACACCACCTTGCCATCCACTTCGAAATGGGAGAAAGTCTGGGTCTTGCAGTCGAAGATGTCGGCTCTTCCGTCCTTGGAGTGAACCCAGATGGTGTTGCTCTGCGGATGGTAGAAGAGTCCCACGTGCTCATTGTTGGAAATGCGAGAGTTGGATATGGTGAACACGGAGCACTTGTTGCCAGCGATGCGGTTGAGTCCCCATTCGGTGGCAACCCATACGAATCCCTGTCCGTCGATGACCATGTCATCTACGAATCCATTTGATAGTCCTTCCTTGATACCAATGTTCTTGGTCTGTGCGAAGGATGCCTGCCAGGAAGCAAGCAGCAAGAGGAGAGTGAGCAATACCTTTCTCATATTTCTTTTAGTGATATTATATTTATGATAAATGTTTTTAAGTCTCAGAATTTATTGGGCAAAGTTACAAAAAACATCTGAAATCTACAAGATAATTCTTTTGAAAAAAGGGCGAAATGATTAGTTTGTGTCTTAATTTGGTGATTTTGCACCTACTATTGTGCGTTTGGTGAAAAATAACCCATGATTTGACTAAAAAATATTTGGCTCTTCTGGAAAAACAGGGTAATTTTGCAGCGTTCGATTTAAGTTATCGTAACAACTAACAAGAAAATTTTGAATAAACAATTTTAATAAAAACCTATCAAGTTATGAATGTAATAACCAGCAAGATGGACAAAAAGATGTTTGCAGCTTCTTTGCTCAGCATCGGTTTGGCAAGTATCCCTACACAGGGAATCTTGGCTAGTGAGGTTCTGATGAACGGAGCCCAGATTCAGCAACAAAACACTATTAAGGTGTCGGGTGTCGTAAGCGACAGTGAAGGTCCTATCATTGGTGCCAGCATTGTAGAGCAAGGTACTAATGGAAATGGTACGGTGTCCGATTTGGATGGTAAGTTTACGCTGTCAGTGAAGCCAGGTGCTACTCTCGTCATCTCTTATATGGGATATAAGAAGGTAGAAGTGAAGGCTGTTGCAGGCAAGGTGATGAATGTTACCATGCAGCAGGACAGCGAGGCTCTCGACGAGGTGGTCGTTGTCGGCTTCGGTACCCAGAAGAAGGTGAACCTTACAGGTGCCGTAGATGTCATCGACAACAAACAGTTGTCAGAGCGTCCTGTCTCTAACGCAGTTCAGGCATTGCAAGGTGCCGCTCCAGGTCTTCAAATCACACAAACAAGCGGTAGCATCGATTCCCGTCCTTCTATTAACGTACGTGGTGGTACGACCATCGGTCAGGGCTCTTCTGGCGACCCATTGATTTTGATTGATGGTATGGAGGGCGACCTCAACTCCATCAACCCTCAGGATATTGAGAGTGTATCTGTATTGAAGGATGCGGCTGCAAGTTCTATCTATGGTTCTCGTGCTCCTTTCGGTGTCATCTTGGTGACCACCAAGAAAGGTAAGGAAGGCAAGCCTACCATCAATTATAACAACAGTTTCCGCATTGGTACTCCTAACATCAAGAACCACATGATGAACTCTGTGGATTTTGCTTCTTGGATGAACGATGCCATTACCAATGGTGGTAAGAGTGCTTATTTCGATACAAATGAAAATGGTACAGGTCGATTCGACCAGATTGTGAAGTTCCATAATGCTGAGTATGTGAGCCCAGGTGTTCGTAAGACAGCCGACGGAGAGTTGATTTATGGGGTTCGTGGTTACAACAATGATACCGCCAAGACTTGGTGGGGTGGTTATTCCAATGGTATCGCCGATACCGATTGGTACGACATCCTCTATAAGAATAGCTCTTTCTCTCAGCAACACAACTTGAGTGCCAGCGGTGGTTCCGAACGTTTTAGATACTATGTTTCTGGTAGCTATTTCGACCAAAACGGTTTGCTCAAGGTTGCAGATGACAACATGCAGCGTTATACAGGTACAGCCAAGATTGAGTCACAACTTACCAAGTGGTTGAAGTTGAACTATACCATGCGTTTCACCCGCGAGGAGACACAAAAACCTCAGAAAGGTGGCTGGTATGAGGCTGTAGCTTATCGTGGATGGCCAGTGTTGCCAGCATACGACTGGAATGGCAATCACTTCTATAGCGATACAGGCTGTTTGTGGGCTTGGGCTGATGGTGGTGAGAACCACAACCAGAGCGATAAGATCTATCACCAGTTGGGCTTGCAGATTGAGCCTATCAAGAACTGGAAGACCAGTGTAGATTTCAACTATCGCATCCAAAACTCGAATGGTCACAACTGGACTTTGCCTCTCGTGGCATACGGTAAGGAAGGAGCTGCTTATTATAAGGATGCCACTACCAGTGTGCAAGAGACCAACTATCGTGAGAACTACTTGAACTTCAGTGCTCGTACTGAGTATGATCTCACTTTGGCTAAGGATCACCACTTCCATGTGATGGGTGGTATGCAGATAGAAAACTTGAAAGAGAGTGCTTTTGGTGCTTTGCGTTATGGCTTGATGGACTTGGACAAGCCTGAGATTAATTTGGGTAATGACTTGAAGGACGGTGAGACTAAATCTCCTGAGGTTTATGGCTATCGCAACGAATGGGCTGTTGTAGGTTTCTTCGGACGCTTGAACTACGACTACAAGAGCCGTTACCTCTTCGAGGCTAACCTCCGTTCTGATGGTTCTTCTCGTTATCGCAAGGGCAACCGTTGGAAGACCTTCCCTTCTTTCTCTTTGGGTTGGAACATCGCAGAGGAGAAATTCATGGAGTCTTCGCATAGCTGGCTCGATATGTTGAAGTTGCGCTTCTCTTATGGTTCATTGGGTAACCAGAACGTAACAGACTGGTATCAGACCTACTTGACCATCTCTCCAAGTGCTCAGGGTGGTCCTTGGTTGCAGAATGGCAACAGAGTATCTACAGTTGGTTCCCCAGGCATTGTCTCTGAAGGCTTGACTTGGGAACGTGTGGAAACCTATAATATTGGTTTGGATTGGGCTATGTTGCACAATCGTTTGACAGGTTCGTTCAACTGGTACACTCGTAGCACCCACGATATGGTGGGAAATGGTAAGACATTGCCAGCTATCTTGGGTACAGGTGTTCCTAAGACAAACAACACCGACCTTCAGGCTCGTGGTTGGGAGTTGACCTTGGGCTGGCAGGATCGTCTTGCCAATGGCTTGAGCTATGGTGCTAAGTTCTCTCTCTACGACTCTCGCACCAAGATTACCAAGTATAAGGACAACCCAACTAACTCCATCGGCAATTATATTGAGGGAAGATATACTGGCGAGATTTGGGGATTCGAGACCATCGGCATCGCTAAGACCGACCAGGAGATGCAGGATCATTTGGCTTCATTGCCTAAAGGCGGACAGGATGCTATCGGTAGCGCATGGACCGCTGGTGACATCATGTACAAGGATATCAATGGTGATGGCAAGGTATCTTGGGGCAATAGCACCCTTGCCGATCCAGGTGACCGCAAGGTAATCGGTAACTCCACTCCTCGTTATCAGTTTGGTCTTGACCTGAATGCCGCTTGGAAGGGATTTGATCTTCGTATGTTCTTCCAGGGCGTGATGAAGCGTGACTACTGGCAGGGCAGTGCCTTCATGTTCGGTTGGACCAACGACCAATGGAACTGTGCTGGATTGGAGGCTGTGAAGGATTACTTCCGTGATGAGAACACATGGTCTGTGAAGCAGGGTACCATGGACGTGAACTTGGATGCTTACTTGCCACGCCCTACGAATAGTACCAAGAACCTGCAGTGCCAGACCAAGTACTTGCAGAATGCGGCATACATCCGTTTGAAGAACCTCACCTTGGGATATACTGTCCCGGCAACCATTACCAATAGATGGGGTATCAGCAATCTGCGTGTATATTTCTCTGGCGAGAACCTCTGGACAGGTACAAGCTTGAACAAGCAGTTTGACCCTGAGACTATCTCAGCAAGCAGTGGTGCAGCTTATCCATTGTCAAGAACTTACTCATTCGGTTTAAGTGTAACATTCTAAACATTCGACTATTATGAAAATGAATCATATATCTAAGGCATTGATGGTGCTTGCATTGGGCGGCGCAATGGTTTCTTGCAACGATTTGCTCGACCAGGAGCCTCAGTCAAGCATTACTCCTGAGTCTTATTACAAGACAGAAGACCAGGTTCAGGCATGTGCAAACAGTTTCTATGGCAATTTGCCTTCTCATGGTTACGGTTATGGACTCTATAGTAGTGATACCAATACAGACAATCAGGCGGGTACAGGCTCGGACAGCAAGTACCTGGACGGTCAGTGGAAAGTGGGATTGACCAATGGTAACTGGTCGTTCTCTACCATCCGTGACATCAACTATAAGTTGAACACTTGCATGGCTAATTACAAGGCTGGCAAGATTTCAGGTAGCGACAAGAACATTCGCCAGTATCTTGGCGAACTTTACTTCTTCCGTGCTTGGGAATACTTCGGCAAGCTAAAGACATGGGGAGATTATCCTATTGTAACAGAAGTGTTGCCTGACAATGAGGCGAGATTGGTATCTGAGTGCAAGCGTCAGCCTCGCAACGAGGTGGCTCGCTTTATCATCGCCAACTTGGACAGTGCGATGACTTATATGTCTGATGACTTTGAGAAGCGTCATACTCGCTTGTCTAAGGATGTCTGCCAGTTGGTGAAGTCTCGTGTGGCACTCTACGAGGGTACTTTCCTCAACTACTTCAAGGGAACTCCATTTGTTCCTTGTGATGCCAACTGGCCAGGTAAGACCAAGGATTATAGCAAGGACTATCAGTATCCTACAGGTAGCATCGACAATGAAATCCAGTATTTCTTGAAGACTGCCGCAGAGTCTGCCGAGATTGTGGCAGAAAAATACAAGAACGATTTGACTGAGAACAATGGCGTGGTTCCTCAGAAGGAAGGCGATACCAACCCATACTTCGAGATGTTTGGAACCACTGATATGTCTGGTTATAAGGAAGTGCTCCTTTGGCGCGAGTACAATGCAGGTCTCAACCATACCAATATCATCGAGGATGCCGTGGAGCGCAACAACTATGGTACGGGTGTTACCCGAAGCATGGTGGAAAGCTTCTTGATGAAGGATGGTAAACCAATCTATGCACAGCATGATGGCTTCCAGTATGACGATAACACCGTAAGCAAGGTAGCAGAGAACCGTGACCCACGTCTCTACATTTTCCTCAAGACTCCTGGTCAGATTAACTGTTTCAAGAATTTGGATTATTCACAGGGCGACCGTTACATCGAGAAGGAGAACGATTATCCTGACATCACCAATGGTGACGCTACCAACTTCATGTACGTCACAGGTTATTGCCTCCGCAAGGGTGGTACCTTCGACCGTAAACAGTGCGAGAAGAATAAGTCTGCCAATGCAGCTTGCTCATTCCGTGCCCGTGAGGCGTTGCTCAACTATATGGAGGCAGAGTATATGTTGACCCATAGTTTGAGTGGCAAGGTATTGGAGTACTGGAAGATTATCCGCGAAAAGGCTGGCTTCACAGGCGATGCCATCGACCCTATGACTACCATCAATGCCACCGATATGTCGAAGGAAACTCTTGACTGGGGTGCTTATAGTGCAGGCCAGTTGCTCCAAGATAAGGTGCTTTTCAATATCCGTCGTGAGCGTCGTGACGAGTTGATGGGTGAGGCTTTGCGTTGGATGGACTTGCAGCGTTGGAGAGCGCTCGACCAGATGATGAATACTCGCTACCAAGTGGAGGGTATGAAGGTTTGGAACTCAGAGATGACCGCTCACTACAACTTCTCAGAGGCTGACTACAACGGCGATGCCAAGGCTAAGGTTTCTGCTCCTACGCTGAGCAATTACCTCCGCATCTACCAGAAGAATATGACAGCCAACAACCTCTTCAAGGATGGTTATACTTGGCACATGGCTCACTACTTGCAGCCAATGCCAATCAAGGAGATGATGCTTACAGCTCCTGATTACACCACAGTAAGTGAGTCTTCTCTCTACCAGAACCCATACTGGCCAACAGAGACAGACATGCCTGCCGAGAAGTAATACGTGTTTGACATCTCTGCAATACTTGTACGGTTGACTGTCAAAGCTAAAACAGTCCACTGTTAAAGCTTAAACAGCCAACTGGCGAATAAAGAACAGCCAACTGTCCCCACTTCCGACAGTTGGCTGTTTTTGTGTTTAGTCGAAAGCAGGCTGTTTCTTATTATACTCATACGCTCAAATACCCTTCACCCTTCACCTTTTCGTTGAAAATGCCGATAAACAGGGCTATTTCGAGGGTGAAGGGTTGCTTTGACCCTTTCACCCACCTTTCACCTGCCTTCACCTATCTTTGTTCTTATTCCCTTCCTTCGTCGAACTTCCCATGGTTAACTTCTGCCAGAGTTGGGTCTTAAGTTATGCTATGATTGGGTCTTAAGTTATGCCTAATCTTACCCATAACTTATCGTCAAGAAAGCCATAACTTATGCTGAGAATACGTTGTAAAGAAAGCAACTTTGTGTCGCCGTCTAGTATTAACTGGTGAAGGGAGATGAAGGTTGGGTGAGGGGATGGAACAACCCTTCACCGCCCAAAACTCCCTGTTTATCGGTGTTTTCGAGGAAAAGATGAAGGGTGAAGGGTATTTTTAGGATAGAAATAGGACAATTTGGCAATTTTGTATCTTAATTTGAAGAATTTATGACGGAAGAAGTGGCGAAAATGAACTAATTTTGCACCCAGTTTTAAACAATTAGTAACTGATAACTAAAGATGAAAAGAAATCGACTTCTATTTGTTTGCTTGTTTTTCATCCTACCTCTATTGATGATGCAAGCAAAGATACATGTCTATACATGTGGTGATTCAACGATGGCCAATAAGTCTAGTAAGACAGAACGTGGCTGGGGGATGCTGTTCCCTTCGTTTGTAGATGCTTCTTTGGTGGAAGTGTCTAATAAGGCTGCTGACGGCAGAAGTACGCTCAGCTTTATCAACGAGGGTCGTTGGACAAGTGTGGTCAATAGTCTTGTGGCAGGCGATTATGTGCTTATCCAGTTTGGACATAACGACGAGAAAACAACCGCAAGTTTGCATACCGACCCACAAACTACCTATAAGGAGAACCTGACTCGTTTCGTCAACGAGGCCAAGGCAAAGGGTGCTCACCCTGTGTTGTTGACACCTATCGTGCGCCGTATCTTTGGTGCGGATGGCAATATCGTAGATGAGCATACAGAATATGCCAAGGCGGTAAGGGAGTTGGCGGAAGAACTCCAGGTTCCTATGATAGATATGAATGAATATAGCCGTCAGTATGAGAATATCGCAGGTATCTTTGGCTCTCGCTCCTTGCATGAGTACTTCCCTGGTACGGAGATAGACAATACCCATCTTTGTCAGTTGGGTGCTTATATCACAGCTCGTTGTGTGGCAGAGCAAATCGCTGCAAATTCAGATATCGACATTCCGCTGAACAGCAATCCTGCGGCTTTGGATGGAGCTTATACTTCCACTTTGGATTATGCACAGCATGTCTTTTCTGCCAACTATCCTTGGGAGGCTGTGCCTGCTTCGCTTTCAGCCATCGACGAGAAAGTGCGCCAACTTCGTTATCAGGAGCGTCAAGGTTTGAAAAACAATATCATGAGTACAGATGCTACTTTCGCCTTGATGAACCCTGGATTTGATGAGGGATATTCTTGGTATAATGCCGTTCAGTCAACACGTCCTCTGGGATGGACTTTGGAATACACAGGTTCTTGCAATCCTTCATTGAGTTCCACAGCCAAACCTCAGGGCAGCGAGAATCCTATCATTGCTGCAGGGTGTGACCATTACATCATGTGGGGACTTTCAGGCTCTGGCAAGTTGTATCAAAAGGTGGAAAATCTACCAGATGGCGATTATGAGTTGAGTGTGGAGATTTGCCGTACAGGTACCGTAACTTCTTATCTTTATGCCAATGATGACAAGGTGGTGGTTGACAAGGATGAGGTGGCTACACTGAAGACCTCGGTCAAGGATGGAGTCTTGGAGATAGGTGTCGCTTACGAGGGAGCTTCCAATGGTTGCATCGACTTGGAGAACTTCTCTTTGGTCAAGTTGCCAAATGAAAAGTACGAGAAGACAGATGTTTCCGCTCAATTGGTGAACCCTAATTTTGATGATACAAGCATAAGCAACAATGCTCCTAAGGGATGGACTTTTGAGCGTACTCAGACGGGAACAGGATTCAAGGTAAAGATGAGTACAGGAGCGAAGGCTAACGGATTGATAGCAGCCAATCAACCACATTGGCAGATTTATCAGTATAGTGGCGCATTGAAAGGAAAGGTATATCAGAAAGTCTCTGGCTTGGAGAATGGGCATTATCTATTGGGTGTAGATATTGCATCTAGCTTTGCTGGCAATCTTACGCTTTTCATGAATCAAGCTGAGACTGCTATTAAGTCAGGAGATAATAAGCACTATGAAGTTGAGGTCGAGGTGTATGATGGCACAATCGAACTGGGATTGAATCTGGATTTGACCAGTGCGCAGAATACCATCGACTTCGATTCCTTTACTTTGCACAAGATAGACGTAAAGGATGAAACTACTTCTATAAAAGATGTAAATAAGATGGAAGGTCAGGCCGACGCGAACTTTGGCTGCTATGATTTGAGCGGTAGAAAAATGCAAGTCAGCGATTTGACAAAGCTTCCACGTGGCATCTATATTGTCAATCATAAGAAGTATGTTGTAAGATAAGATGATTATGTAGTAAGATAATAATACTTATTTTAGTTAATAAAGTTTTGGTTTTAGTTTAGGTTTATTTAGTTAGGTTTGTTTAGTGAAGTTTAGTTTAGGCATATTAAGCCTAGATTGATACTTTTAAATGTTTTAGTATTAAGTTTTTAGATTATGTGTTCCATGTGATTCAGTGATGAATTCATGGTTTTGAAAGAGCCAAGGGTTGTGTAATTGCAGCCTTTGGCTTTTTTGGGTCGTTATTCTTTCTGAAATTATGCTTTTTGCCGAATTTGTACCTTTTTGGGAACGAAATGTTACCCATGCGAAGCTTTTTTATCTCTATCTTTGCACTGCAATTATATCTTAAAGCAGAATAAAATCTTAAAAGCGAAATTGTATCTTAAAATTTATTTAAATAACTAACATAATGAAACAAAATCGACTCTTATTTGCGACTGTGCTCATGGCTATGATGACGCCTGCAGTTGCGCAGACTGATGTGACAGACCAGTACGTTGTCAATGCTGGATTTGATGATGGAACGATGTCGAACGGTGCTCCTAAAGGTTGGACACTTGACGTAAGTTCTTCTTTGAAGACCAATAAGATTAGTATTGGCGAAAAAGGCGGTGGTCTCATCGCTGCTAACCAAAACCACTGGCAGCTTTATCAGTGGCAAGGTGCTATCAAGGGCAAGGCTTATCAGAAAGTATCTGGTCTGCCTTCTGGTACTTATAAACTGACAGTGGCAATGGCGCCTAAGTTCAGTGGTACTGTGAATCTTTATCTGAATGACCAAAAAACAGCGATTGTCTCTGGTCAGAATCAGATTTATGAGGTGCAGGCTGAAGTAGGTGAGGACGGAGCCATCGAGTTGGGACTTGAGATGGATGTCAATGGCAACGAACAGACTTTGGACTTTGACTCTTTCAAGCTTTATTATTTGCCAAAGGCTGAGGATGCGTGGAAGTTGGTCAATCCTAACTTCGATAATGCAACACTCGTCAACAGTGCTCCTACTGGTTGGAATTTGGAATTGACATCGTCTGGTGTTCAGTCTAAGATCAGTACTGGCGGCAAGGGCGACGATTTGATTCCTGCTGGCCAGAATCACTGGCAGCTTTGGCAACAGAGCGGTGCCTTGACAGGTAAGGCCTATCAGAAATTGACGGGTGTGCCAGTCGGTCGCTACAAGGCAACTGTAAAGATGGTACCTACTTTCAGCGGAACGGTGGATTTGTATCTGAACGATGAGAAGACCTCCATTACAACAGGTACTAACCAAGAGTATTCCGTGGAAGGTCTCGTGTATGATGGTACATTGGAGTTGGGCTTGGCGCTCAATGTGGAGAATGGCGGTACCTTGGACTTCGATACCTTTACGCTCAATCCTGTAGATGCACAGGCTGATGATGTGACCGAGATTGTTTCTCGCATGAAGAAGAAATGTGAGGATGATATTGCAAAGACTGACCGTCAGACTTGGTACAACAAGACGGAAATGGAGGAAGCTTTTGCAGCTTTGAATGCAGCTACAGACGATGCTTCTAAGTTGGCTGCTGCTCAGAAGATGCAGACAGCACATGAGAATTTCCTCGCCATTGAGAATGTTTATAATACAACTCGCGATGCGGCGGCAGCCTTGTATGCGAAGACAGAGACTTCTCTCTTCTATGCCAACACGGACATCAAGAATTTGATAGACCAAATTGATACCTATTATAAAGAGGATGCCGACCAACGTGAGTGGATGCAAGCTCAATTGGCGCAGATAGACTCTTGGGATAAGGCATATTTGCAGTTCAGCCGCATGACCAACGTGATTGACGAAGCGCAGCGCCAGATGGACTATACCAATTATAATGGTAAGGATGCGTTTGCTCAAGCTTTGAAAGATACCGAGGCTGCTCAGGCTGCAGCCAAGACTGCAGAGGATTTCCAAAAGGTTATAGATGATGTGCTGGCTGCGCAAGCTACTTATCTGAAGAATCGTCCTGACGAGTGGACTACCATTCAGAATGGTAATCTCTGGTTGTTGGAGGATGGCGAGACCTCAGTTCAGGCACATGGACCTGGCTTCGTCCGTGTAGGTGACGTTTGGTATATGTGTGGTGAGGATCGCTCTGGTTGGTGGAATCCTGATGTCAACCTCTATTCTTCTGTAGATTTGGTACATTGGAAGTTTGAGAAGAAAATCATCAAGAATGGTGTGACTACTCCAGAGTTGGGCAATGGTAGAATGATCGAGCGTCCTAAATTGTTGTATAATGCCAAGACTGGCAAGTATGTGGTATGGTGTCACTATGAGGCTGGTAACTATGGCGCATCTGAGGCTGCTTGCTTCGAGTGTGACAAGGTGAATGGCGATTACAAGGTAGTTTGGACAGGTCGCCCATTGGATGTGAAGTCACGTGACTGCAATGTGTTCCAGGACAATGATGGCACCGCTTACTTCATCTCTACCACCAACGAGAACCGTGACTTGGGTCTTTTCAAATTGAGTGATGATTATCATGAGGCAGTGGAGCATACTGCACTCTTCACTAATCAAGGTCGTGAGGCTCCTGCCATTGTTCGTGTAGGTGACAGATACTTCATGTTTAACTCGGCTTGCTCTGGTTGGGATCCAAATACATGTAAGATGTCTTATTCCAATAGCTTGACTGGTGGCTGGACAGGTCTTACACAGGTGGGTAACGACATTGCATACGATACCCAGGCGGCAGCCATCTTGACCATCAAGGGTACCAAGAAGACCACCTATCTCTATGTGGGTGACCGTTGGCAGGACCCAGGTCTTCCTGAAACCAAGACCATCATCTTCCCGATTTCTTTTGATGGTACCAAGTGCTATATGGACTATCGTGAGCGCTTTGACATCAACTTCGTGACCGGTGAGTGGCGTGAGACACCTACAGATGGCATCTTCGCAGACAAGAGCAACTGGAAGATTGTTGACAAGAGTAGTGAATACACCAAGGAAAATCATCCTGCAACATCTGCCATAGATGGTAGAGCAGATACCTTCTGGCGCAGCAATGCCGATGGTGGCGAGGCTGCTCCTCCTCATAGCATCGCGGTGGATATGGGCGAGAAAGTACAGATTAAGGGCTTCGTGCTCACACCTCGTATGGATGGCTACCACAAGGGCTTGATTAGAAACTACGAGTTCCAGGCAAGTAACAATGGTACGAGATGGACCACACTTTCGTCGGGAAGTTGGTTGCCTTACGATGCCGAGGTTGACTTTGAAAAGCCTATGAGTGTGCGCTATATCAAGATTGTATCAACGGATGCCACTGCTTCTATCGCTGAAATTGACGTTGTCCTCAATAGCAAGACCACTACGGGTATTGATGAGGTAACTGCAGAGACTGGCAAGAAGGTTGTTTCTCGTAAGTATTTTACGACGGATGGTCGTCAGATAAACGCTCCTCAGAAAGGTATTTACCTGGAGTTTGTCACCTATGAAGACGGAACTACCCATACAGTCAAGAAATTCCGTAAGTAATTTTTGCTTATTATATGAAACCAAATCAAATGAACTTTAGACTGCTCGCCATCCAATTGATGATGGCGAGCGGTTATTACCAGGCAATGGCGCAGACGTCGTTGCCTTTTTTTCCTACTTCCGATGATTTCGGTGGTAAGGCAGTGACTAACCTAGGCAAGTTTGTACCCGTCTTGAGTGATTATACCTTGGAGGTCGAGGCGACGGCTGGTACTTCCATCGGTATTGGCTTTGCGCAAGTGACCTATACGCCAAAGGCGAGTGGCAAGGTGCGTTTCGTACAGATGGACGGTAAGATTTATGTCTTTGAAAACAATGTCTATGCTGCGACTTTGACTCCTAATTACCAATATACGGAAGGTACGACCAACTTGTTTAAGAATGGTAGCTTTGAGTCTGTTGGCACTCAGTTGAGCTCTGGACGTTGGGAGGCAACCGACTGGGAAACCTGGGATGGCGGTACACCTACTTGGGGCAGTGCCACAGGTGATGTCAATGTAAGAGAGAATGGAAGTTTCCGTTCTGATGGAACGAAAAGTATCATTTTGCACTATAAGAGCCGTTGGCTCAGTCAGCAGATGAGCGGCTTGGAACCAAATGCTTTCTATCGTGTCACTGGTGACTATTGGACTTCCAGTGGTACTGAACCTAATGGTGGAGCCCAGTATGAGTTCTGGTTGGGTACCTCGATGGCAAACAACGACATCATGTCTTTTGATGGTTACAAAACTTTGGAGTACAACTCTACCAAGCAGTCTTTCAGCACGACATTCCAGATGCCAGAGACTTCTTACGAGGATGTCTATTTTTCCTTCTATCGTACCGTAACCAATAAGGTGGATTGGTTGGATAATGTAAAGATGGTCAAAATAGAGCCTGCTCACTTTGGCTTGACAGGTGTACAGTCGGCGATGTTTGGTCGTGGTGCGTATGCACCAGCCAATTTGTCATTCCCTGAAGGTGTGGGTGTGGATTGTACTTCTTCCATCGTAAACCCTAACTTCGACGATGGTACCAACGGTTGGACACTCGAAGGCATCAGCAGTCAGTCTAAGATAAGTATAGGTGAGAAATGGGGCGTGATAGCTGCTAATCAGAACCACTGGCAACTCTTTCAACAGAGTGGTGGTGTGACGGGTCGTGCTTACCAAAAAATAAGTGGACTTCCAAATGGCAAGTATGAGGTGACGGCTATCGTAGCCAACAATGGTTATGGTGGCGAGGTTAGTCTCTTTGCTAATTCGGGCAAAACTCTGATTGATTCTAACTCAGGCAAGACCTATACGGTTTCAGGTGTTGTCGTTGACGGAACCTTGGAACTGGGTCTTGACTTTGCTACGACGGGTGGCTTCACCTTCGATTTCGATACCTTTACCTTGACATACAAGGGCATGGATGTGGATGGATACCGTGAGGCTTTGGCTGGTCGCATCACTTCTGCCAAGGAAACTCTCGCCGACATGGACGAAGCTTATGATAGCACAGCACTCAAGAATGCCATCCAGAACGCTGAGGCTTTGGGCTCTGATGCAAGTGCGTCTGACATCATTGATGCCATTTCTGCTATCGACAAGGCGATGAACGACTATAAGCAATATGTGACCAACAAGGAAGCACAGGAAAAACAACTCAAGCAGTTTGAGACTTTCTTGGACGCTGCCAAGGAGGAGCGAGCTACTGAGGATTATCCAGGTAAGGCTGCATTTGATGCTGCCATCCAAAAGGCTGAGACTTTCTTGGATAAGCTGAAGAATGACCCAAAACTCGATGCTACAGCAGAGCAAGATGCCCTCAATGCAGCTCGTGAGACTTACTATAATTCTCAGTATGCGGTAGCTCCTGTGAAGCAGAACATCTCTGCTGTCGATTTATCACTCAATGGTTCTGAGAAATATGTGCTTCGAGTAGATGGCAAACCATTCTATCCTACCGATATTCAGGTGCGTCCAGACAAACTTCGTGGTTATATCGGATGGAGCGAAGAGGAAGTGGAGGCAGCTTTCAAGCGTGCCGCTGATGATGGATTCAATACTTTGAGTATCCCTGTCTATTGGAGTGAGGTTGAGCCAGAGAAGAATCATTTCGATTGGCATATCCTTGATGAATACCTAGGATGGTGTAAGAAGTATGGTGTGAAGATGGAGATGCTTTGGTTCTCCTGGAGCAGTGGCGGACGTGTGCAATGGCTTTGGAACTACAATGGTCATCAACAGCTTCGTACTCCTGACTACGTATGTTCTGCAGATGGTAAGTCTGAGTTCAATATGCTTCGCAATACTTGGGAATATTCGCTCGACTGGCGTGATACCAACCTTCGTTCTCGTGAGACTTACGTGTTAGGTAAGGTGATGGAGCATATCGCTCTTTGGGATGCCAACAATGGTAATCTTCATACTGTTGTCGGAGTGCAGTTGGGTAATGAGGCTCGTGCGCATGGTGCGAATTCAGCTACTGCTGCTGAAATCATTGACTATTACCACAATGTTGGTTCTGCAGTCAAACAGTCTAAGTATGTGACCTGGACACGTTTAAATTGCGTTTCATACGAGACAAGTGGTCGTACTTCTGCCAATGAGAGCAAGCGCAACAATGGCGGCACAAACATCGACTTTGTGGGTATTGATGTCTATGGCACCAATGCAAATTCTGTCAAGGGTGATATCAGCGGTCAGTTGGGTACGAATGGCAAGAACTACCGCATGATTATGGAGATTGATGCCAAGGATGCCAACTCTCCTCTTTATCAGATGGCAGCGCTCGCTGGTAACAAGGCATTTGACTATTACAACCTTGGTCCTGTGGATGGTAATGGTCTGTATGCTAACAATGGTCATGTCTTGACAGAACGAGCACACATCGATTTGGTTCGTCAGCGCAATACCATCTTAAACTATGCCAACCAGGATATAGCACTTAAGAAACAGGGTAGTGGTCTCTATGTCTATAATTATTCTGGTGGAAATACCAATACGGAGAGCGGCTTGGATGGCATCACCTTTACACCAGACCAGAATAGTACCCAGGCAATAGCTGTTCGTCATGGTAGTGACGAGGTCGCTTTGCTTTCTACCTGCCAGGGGAAGTTTGTGCTTCCTGAGAAGTATGCAGGCTATAAGGCACAGAAAGGTTATTTCAATGCGGACAACGAGTTTGTGGCTTTGACTAACCTCAATATCAGAAACTCTACTGTCACAATGCCTCAGACGACTTGTATCTTGTTGACCAAGAATCCACGAGACTTGACTTCTACGGCTATTGAGAAGGTCGTTAATGATGCTAATAGAACTCCAATGTCCTATTATAATCTTTCTGGTCAGAAGATTAGCAATCCTGGCAAGGGTGTTTACATTATTAAGTATAGTGACGGAACATCATCCAAGGTTGTGTTGAAATAAAGTTTAAACTACCAACTTATATATAAAAAAGGTGTGCC
>DKCU01000094.1:0-32019 GCA_002451555.1 Candidatus Segatella albertsiae | reverse complement strand
GGCACACCTTTTTTATATATAATAGATGAACTTCGTTAGTCCCAGACATTGTACTTAGGGAGTTCGGAAGAAGCTTCAAGCCCCCAAGTGTCATCGAAATCATCAAATAGGTTGAAGTTGTTGGACTTGGCACGAGGGCTATCGTTTTTTTCGCCAGGTTCTATTTCTACTATAGAGCCTTCCATGATGTTGCATCCACAATTCAACTCAACGATGTTGGTTTCTGGTTTCATGTATTTTGTTTTCATGTTCTTCGTGTATTTAAGTTATTGTTTTATTTGTTAAGATATTTCTTGCCATTGCAGATGACCAATCCTTTGGCATTGCGGTTGACGCGCTGGCCCAAGATATTGTAGCTTTCTGCGCTTGTATTCTCTGTCTTGATGGTTGAGATAGCTGTAACTTCTCCCATGTCAAGGCTGAATACTTTTGCAGCCTGTGTGTTGTCTATTAGGATATATGCGTGATTTGCCTTAATGGTGTTGTCTGTTGACGGTTGACGGAAACCGACTTTTCCATCTTTCATTCCAAACTCCAATACTTGCTTGCCTGTTGTAGCCAGCGTTTCTGTGCTTGTATCTTCCAATACACCTTTGATGTCATTGCTCTTTACACTTACGCCCTCTTCTGTCATTTTGAAGACATAATCGCTTGGTGTTGCAGCTTTCACGAGAACACCTTGGTTGGCAGGAATTGTTTTCTCTATCTTTTCCAATCTCACCTTGCTGTTGGTTTCGTCAATGATGCCTCTGTAAGCTTCAATGCCTTCTGGTATGGTAGCGTCGAATCCAAGGCATAGGCTATAGAAGTTTGTATCTTCGGCCTTGAGAGTGAAATTAGTATTTCCTTTAGCTTCTGTTACATGATAGGTGACATTGATTTGAGCGTTTTTGCTACCATAGTTGAATAAGATAGGGAAGGAGATGACATCACCTGCTTTAACCAAGGTCTTGTTGGTCTCTTTTGTAGGCATCTGTCCAATACCGATGCGTCCGTCTGGGTCATAGACGAAGAAAATGCGGCTGTCAGCATCTGCCCAATTGCATTTGTTACCGTCTTTACTCATCCAATATCCGCTGAATTCTCCAGCACCTGCATTTGTGGTTGTGATGAGCTTGCTTTCTGAATCGTAGGTTGCAATCTTAACTGTTCCGTTGTTTTCTTTTTGGTAGTTGCTACGAAGTTCTTCTGTTGTCAATCCTAGAGCCTGGGCTATCGCATCATTGTCTATGTTGAAGTATGAGCAAGTATAGTCAGAATTACCTTCGGCATGGCTTACGCTGTAATTGCCAACAAGGGTGGTTGCATCTGTTCCGATGAATGAAATGCCTTTCAGTGTGAATCTGTAAGTGTCGATTTTCCCGCTCTTGGCCAATTGGAAGAAATAGTATTTCTTGCCTTTTTCTATGTTAAAGCTATAAGAGTCACTTCTTGCTATAACTTTAGCTTCGGTGATTTGTGATTGGTTGTCCACGGTAGCTATCACAAAATTTTGAGCTCCGTCATTGGATGGTTTACTATTGATAGTGATTGTTCCATTGGTAGATGGCTCTAAAACAAAGAAGTTACCTCTTGTTGGCAAAGTGCCAAATGGTGATTTTTCTGAAAAACTGGTTATCAAGGTCGCTGAGGTTCCATCTGTTGAAGGCATTTGAGTTGGTACCATTCCACCGTTTCCACCATTCCAGTCCCATTTAGTATTGGTGTCTTCCGAACTGCCAAATGTCATCTTGATACCATTTAGTTGCAGGTAGTCACCTGCGGAAATTTGGGTGGTAGAGGATGTGGATGTCCAACTTGTGGCATTTGCGTCTGTATTTACTTGAACGGCCCATGAGAACACTGTGCCGTAAAGTAGCATCATGGCTGCTACTGAGATTTTTTTGAACTTATTCATGTTGATAAAAATAATTGTTAGTTATTGTAATTGGTTATTGTAATATGTTATTTAAAAGAGAAAGATCTTGTTTATGAAAGAAAAATGAGAGTGTGCCATTTGTTTATGACGCACTCTCATGATTTGTTTTTATAACAAGTTACTTAACGAACTTCTTGCCGTTCTGGATGTAAATCTGACCCTTTACAGGTGCCTTTACTTCCATACCCTGGAGGTTGTAAATCTTGCCAGCGTTCTTGCTTTCAATCTCTATGTCCTTGATACCTGTGGTGTAGGTCTCTTGGTCCATGAAGTTGATATTGATGATGTATCTCTTTTTGTTAACTTCGAAGCAGATGGCAGTCTTGACGTTCCAGGTCTCTTCTTCTGGAGTCTGGTTTACGAATGCCAACCAAACAGGTGCTTCATTTTTTTCTTCTTTGTATTGGATTCCAAAAATACCATTGCCTTTTGAATCATATACGCCATCGTATCCGAAGGTGTAACCACTGCTAGGAGTAGTTTCTCCTGAGAAAGTACCTGCTACAGACTTCACCTTGAAATAACCATTGAGGTCATCTACTAAGTCTTGTTCTGTTACGTTAAGAGCAGCGGCAGCCTTGCTTAAGTCAATGTTAATAGGAGTATCTTCACCATCAATTGCATAGGCATTGATTGTTTCAGAACCTACGGTCTCTGCATTGCCAAGGTCATCTACGAAGGTGAGGTTGAAGTTGAGCTGAATCATTTTGTATGAAGTCTCATTGACAAGATAGAGAGTAGCTTTGTACTTGCCGCCAGTCTCCCATACCTTAGGAGCTTGGAATACGAAGAACTCACCTGCCTTCATGCCGTTAGCATCAGACTGCAACCAGCTGATACCAATAGGAGCCTCTGCGTTACCAGTGTGAGCGTGACCTTGTCCTTGCTTGCCAAGCCATACACCTGGAGTAGGACCGCAATAGTAGTTATTGATTGTATAAGGTGCATATATGTCACCGTCTTCTACCAGTGAATCTGCCAAGTTGCAGTAAAGCATAGGAAGTTCTTCTGTGTTCAGAATTTCTTTAGCCTCATCTGCTGACAATATGTAAGAGGTCTGGTTGTTGTCAGTGTAATATACACCAGCCTTCTTCTCAGCCTTAACTAATTTCTCGATATCCAAGGTCTTGACAACCTTCCATTCTGTCATAGCAGGGCGATCGAGCTTAACGACCTTATTAATGATGGTAAACTCATAATACTTGTCGCCTGCAACATAGTAAACTTTGGTTTGATAGCTATCGCCCACATTTTGCTGCAAGCCCTCGAACATACCAGAACCAAGTCTTTCTGGGTGATTCTTCTTTTCGAAAGTAACGAATACAGGACAATTCTCGCTAGGATTGGTCTTTGTCCATACAGAGTGATAACCTTCTGCGTTGACATAGTAACCATATTCGCCTGCATTTTGGCTTCCAGCATAGAAGGTGTCTTCATCTTTGAGGCATAAGAATTTCACAGATGCAGTGTCTGAAACTCCTAGCTTGCTCATGATGTCCTTGAGATCCAAGTCCTTGTAATAAATCTTGTAGTTGGCTTCATACTTGTTATGCTCAAAGGTAAGGGTCTGCTCACCAACCTTTGTCATAGCAGAGAGGTTCTTGGTAGGTGCAGCTACGCAGGAAATATTGTAGTTGACCTCATAGTATTTGTTACCATATACAATATAAATATGAGCTTCATACTTTGTTCCTGCTTTTACTTTTTCTGGATATTGACCAAGATTACTGAGGATAGAGTCACCATCAAAACGTATATTTGCAATAAAGTATTTGTTATCAGGTCCATATGTTGTTGTACCCAACACTGGTGACTCTTCTCCTTGGTTAGCATCTCCAGCAGGATAAAGTGTTGGACGGAACCAGAAACCTGCACCATTTCCATCTGTTGCTGTAAATTTGTTGCTTAAAGTGTCTGTTGCTATACCATTGTCATTGTCATAACCAATCGTGTAAAGCAGTTTTTTCATGTCAACAGATTTCAAGAAACTGTAGTCATCTTCGCCCATAGCTTTTGCTTCGTCTGTAGCTTGGATGCCGAATTTCTCCACCAAGTCCTTAGCATAAAATTTCAATACAGTATTGTCATAGCCCTGGATGTCAGTACGAGTAACATCAATGTCAGTACTACCAACCTTGGTGAACTTGCTTCCCAAGTCTGTACGATTGATAACTTCTTGCTCAGGAACTTCCATTCTCTTCATTATATTATAAGTAATGTCGAAGGTAGCCTGCTTGCCATTGAAAGTAAGAACGAACGTGCCATTGAACTTCTCACCACCTTCCAGAGAGTCCTTCTGCTGGTAGAGGTTGATGTTGTAATAGTTCTTGGCTGTGCTCCATGCGCTCTCAGCGTGCCAACGCTGACCATTTTCTACGTTCTTTCTAGGAGTTCCATCGGCGGCAATCCACAATGCACCGAAGTTACTGTTGTAACCACCAGCATTCTCTGGAAGAAGTTGGGAACCCACTTTCAACTGGAACATGGCTTCGCCAGAAGTTGTAGCTCCTGTTTTTGCCCATGCATCGAGTGCTTTGACCAATGTAGCCGTATCTGTGTTCAGCGTTTCGGCAACTTTAGTTAACTCGAAACTAGCAGAAGTGGAAGTGAAGTTGTTGTCCACATACTGCTTGACAGACTGGCTGTACTGTGCGTTGGCAGACAAGCCCAATAGACTCGCTACCGCTGTCAGCATCACCTGCTTGACTTTTTGAGTAATTTTCTTCATAATTGTTTAAATTTAGTTATTAAAATCTATATGATAGAAATAGATGTCTGTTATTGAAGTTCGCTAATTATTAAATCCATGATGTACGTTATGCGTCTGATGTACGTTATACGTCGGTCATTGTACGGTTTTTATTAATAATAGTGATTGTTCTCAAAACTGTTGCAAATTTACATAATATGCTGATATGTGTATGGAAAAATAGTCTAAAAATCATCCGTTGGCGAATTTGTGCCTCTTTTAGACCGATTTGTATCTACCTTAAAATCAGCATGTTAAAATGTGGTATCATTTGGACAATCTTGCAGTCTTATAATTTGGAACATATTGATAAAAGACCTAATTTTGCAGTTGAAAATATTACTAACGTTTTTCATTAATTTATGAGTAAGATTAAACCTAAATTTAAGAGGGCTAAGATGTCATCGGCGATGGCATTGTGTCTGTTGATGGGAGCTGGACTCACTCAATCTTGCACTAAAGATGTGTTGGATGGTCAACCGGAATGGTTGGGCAATTCTATCTATGATGAGATTAAGGGTTATGGCAACTACAATTACACCATTCGTTTGATAGATGATTTGGGGCAGACTTCTGTCTTGAGTCAGACTGGTAGTAAGACTATCTTTATTGCGGATGATGCAGCTTTCGAGGAATTCTTCCAGAAGAACGACTGGGGTGTCCGCAGGTATGAGGATCTTTCCACAGGACAGAAAAAGATTCTTCTGAACAGTGCGATGATTAACAATGCTTATTTGATTGAGCTGTTGAGCAACCTGGGAGGAAATCCCCCTCAGCAAGGTTTGTGTATGCGTCGTGCGACTGCCGTCTCAGTATTGGACTCTGTGGCAAGAATGTCTCCAGACGTGATGCCAGACAATGGGTATTGGAATTATTACAAGTCAAAGGGCAAGTCCATCCTTTTGCTTCGTGACAATACAGGCAAGCCTATGATTCACTTCTTGCCTGCTTACATGAAGTACAACAAGATTACTTCCACCGATTTGGAAAAACTCACCAATGGAGAGTCTAGTTCTATTTCTGACTCCTGGGTGAATGGCAAGAAAGTCATCGAGAGTGACATCACTTGCAAGAACGGTTATATACATAAGGTGGAAGGGGTGATGACACAGTCGGACAATATGGCTCAGATTGTCAACAGCCATGCCAATATGAGCACCTTCGCTCGTATGATGAATCGCTTCGCCGCTCCTTATTATGATGCGGCTGCCACCAAGGAATATGATCGTTTGTATAATTCCTCAGACTCTGTGTTCACGATGAAGTACTTCGCCTCTACTGCCAACACCGGTAACTATGGTTCGCAGGCAAAGGGTGAGTTGAGTACTGATCCACAAGGTAACGTTGTGGAGTCTAAGCTTCTCTTTGACCCAGGATGGAACCAATACTACCCAACAGGTAATGACAAAGACATGCACTCTGATTGTGGAGCGATGCTCGTTCCTTCCAATGCAGCCTTGAATACTTGGTGGAATGGTGGCGGCAAGGTGCTCAAGGATATGTATGGCTCTTGGGATAATGTGCCTACCAAGGTACTCGTCAAGTTGGTGAACTTGGGTATGCTCAACTCTTTTGCGGAGACCGTGCCTTCTAAGTTTAGCAATATTGTCGATAACTCTACCAAGAAGTCTATCGGTGTTCAGCCTTCTGATGTAGATAGCTGTTTCATGGGCTGCAACGGTGTTGTCTATTTATTAAATAAGGTGTATGCTCCTGCAGATTACTCTTCAGTCTCATTCCCAGCCTTGGTCAATGAGAATACGATGAATGTGCTCTATTGGGCTATTTCTAGCATACCAGACAATTCGTTCGAGCCTTACCTCAACTCCATGGATTCCAAGTATAGCTTCTTCATCCCTACTAACCAGGCTATGCTCAACTATGTGGACCCTTGCTCATACGGTAATACAAGCCAGGTGCTCTACGAGTTCTATTTCGACAATGACACCAAGACGGTGAAGGCTCATCGCTATAAGTACAACTTATCTACACAGACCAAGGGCGAGGCTTTGACCGATGCTACAGATGAACAGGTGAACAATCGTTTGGTCGATATGGTCAACAACTTGATTGTCGTTGGCAATGTAGAAGATGGAAAGACCTACTACAAGACCAAGAGTGGTGGCTACTTGAAGATTGGAAACGCCGGTACCGTAGGTTCCATGACTGTGGAAGGTGGCTTGCAGGCTGAATATGGCAGAAAATTGACGGTCTCCAATATCTTTGACATGGGAGAGAGTGGAAATGGTAAGTCGTATATTCTGAATTCTCAGATGCCAATGACGAGCCAGAAATCTACCAAGGCCATCTTGAAGGCTCATTCTGAGTTCTCTAAGTTCTATGATTTGATTGCAGCTTCGGGCCTGATGAGTAGCAAAAGCTCTGGTGTCAGTGGTACAGGTGCTGATGATAATATCACACTTTTTGATGCATACAATTATACCGTGTATGTTCCTACTAATGCAGCTATCGAAGATTTGCACAATAAGGGATATTTGCCATATCCTTCAGATATTGATAATCTGACTGCTGCTGACTTCGGGGGCGATGCTACCAAGCTGTCTGCTGCCAAAAAAGAACTCAAGAATCGCATCATCAATTTCGTGAAGTACCATATCCAGGATAATTCGGTGATTATTGGTGGTGAGGAGCAGAACAACACCAAGTTTGAGTCCTTTACTAATAATTTGAGCACCAAGCGTTATTACAACTTGACGGTTACGTCGGATGCCAATAACCTTACTGTAACAGATCATACCAATCATTCTTATAAGGTTGTGAAGACAGATGGTCTGTATAACTTGCAAGGACGTGAGTATTGGATTACTAACAAGGACAAGACTAATGATCAGATATACAATGCTTCCGATGTAGTGGTACACCAAATCAATGGTGCGTTGATATATAGTAACGATCAGTTGACCAGTTGGAAAAATGCTATCGGGCTGTCAACATCTACACAAGCTAAAAAGAGGAGGAGATAATTTATGAAGGGCAAATTGAAATATACAATGCTTTCGATGCTGCTATGTGCCAATGCCATAGGAGTATCTGCACAGGGGATTACCGCTGTACATGGAGTCGTGAACGATGACTTGGGAGCCATCGTCGGTGCTTCCGTCTGTGAGATCGATGCCAATGGACGTATCGTTGAGTCAACCGTTACTGATGCCAATGGTAACTTTTCCATGAAGGTGCGCAATCCAAAGAACAAGATTCGATTCAGCTATATAGGTTACAAGACTCAGAAGTTGCCTATCAATAAGGCAGAGTTTTCTGTGATGTTGAAATCCGATATGCAAATCGACGAGGTGACTGTCGTTGCCAAGAAACGTCTCAATGCCGGTGGTCTTGCCATTCCTGAGCGTGAGTTGTCATACGCAACTCAGACAATTTCTGCCAAGGAGTTTGAGGGACTCGGTTTGAACACGGTCGATGAGGCTTTGCAAGGCCGTATCTCTGGTTTGGATATTGTCTCTGTGTCTGGTAACTTGGGTGCGGGAACCAGTATGCGTTTGCGTGGTTCTTCTTCTGTCAGTTCCTTGACCAACAGTAACCCTCTTATCGTGGTCAATGGCAACACCTGGAACGTCGATATGAGCAACTTCGACATCAAGAATGCCAATGACGAGCAGTTCTCTCAGTTGTTGAATATCAACCCAGAGGATATCGCTAGTATCACCGTGTTGAAGGATGCCGCTGCTACGGCTATTTATGGTTCGCAGGGCGCCAATGGTGTCATAGAGATTACAACCAAGCGTGGTAGCCGTGGAAAACCACAGATTACTTACTCTCTTCGTATGACGGGTACACACCAGCCTAAGGGATATAAGTTGCTCAGTGGTGATGACTACACTATGTTGCTCAAGGAGAGTTACTTCAACCCTGAGCAGAGCGACAATGCTTCGAATATCAAGGAGTTGAACTATGATCCGACTTTCTCTGAGTATGAGCAATACAATAATAATACGGACTGGGTGGATGCAGTGACTCAGTTTGGTTTGCGTCAGAACCATTACTTGTCTGTGACGGGTGGTGGAGAGAAGGCTACCTTCCGTATTGCTGGTGGTTTCGACCATGAGACGGGTTCTGTCATTAAGCAGCAGTTGAACCGTTTCTCTACCCGTGTCGCCCTTGACTACTATGTGAGTGAGCGTATCAAGATTTCCACCAACTTTGCGTTGACTTATACCAAGAATAACAAAAACTACGATGACTTGTTGTCGTTGGCTTACAAGAAGATGCCAAACATGAGCATCTATGAGCAAGACCCTGTGACAGGTGCTAATACCAATCGTTACTATACGATGTTGCAGAGTGCTTCCAGCGCGTTCAACGACGACCAGAAGAAATATGTCAACCCAGTGGCAAGTGCCAACTTGGCGAAGAATGATGACCGCACCTACGATATTACGCCAGAGTTTGAGATCAACTATCGCTTGTTGGGCATGGATGAGGATCACACCCAGTTGAACTGGCAAGGTCGTGTCTATATGAACATCTTCAATGAGTATGTAGATAAGTTCTATCCAAATGAGTTGGTTACCGTGCCATGGAACAATGGTGTGAACTTGGCTTCTTCCAGCAGCAACAAGAGTGTGGCTTTCAATACCAAGCAGACTTTGACCTTGGTGCCAGCGTTCAAGAACAAGGATCATTCCTTGATGGCGATGCTCCGATTCGAGTTGACCTCGGGTAGTTCCAATGGACAATCTACCAATGGTAGTGGTCTTCCTTCTGGTGGTATCTATAGCCCAGATGCGGGTGGTATCATCACGGGTATGGGTTCTAGCTTCAGCCAGTGGCGCTCCATGTTCTATACCTTCTCTACGCACTATGCTTACAAGGGTCGTTATATGTTTGACTTCTCTGTGCGTGCCGATGGTACGACCAAGTTTGGTCCAGACCGCCGCTGGGGTTACTTCCCTGCAGTTTCCTTGCGTTGGAATGTGGTGGATGAGCCTTGGATGAAGCCTACTGCCAATTGGTTGTCCATGTTGAGTATCCGTCCAAGTTGGGGTATCGTGGGTAACCAGCCTTCTTCCGACTACCTTTATGTCAGCAAGTATGGTTCTGGAAGCCGTTACTTGGATTCTTCAACCATGAAGCCACTCAACTTGAAGTTGACCAATTTGCAATGGGAGAAGAAGGAGTCCTACAACTTAGGTATGGACTTGGGCTTTTTCCACGACAAGTTGACTGCCACTTTGGATTGCTACCGTGAGACAACGAGCAATATGTTGATGGGAAATGTGAGAATTCCTTCCAACGCTGGTTACTATACATTGGCTTATCAGAATGTCGGCAAGATGCGCAACATGGGTTGGGAGTTGAACTTAAATACCAACAAGTTGGTGAAATTCAACAAGAAGTTCTGGATGGACATGAACTTGACCTTGGGTAACAACAAGAATGAGATTCTTGAGATGAATCCACAGGTTTTGGAAACCCTCAACTCTACCTTCTATTATGGCAACCGTGAGATCTTGCAGCGTGTACAAGTTCATAACCCATTCGGTGCTATTTATGGTTTCCGTTACAAGGGTGTTTACCAGTATCAGTATGATACCTTCGCTAGCATGAGCAAAGAAGAGCAACAGCAATTCATTGCTTCTGGCAAGACCGCTCCTGTGGCTCTTAATGCAGACGGAAGTATCATCTATGACGATAAGGGACAGCCAGTACGCATGATGTACAACTATTCCAATGGTTCTACTGGCAAGAACTATAAGTTCAGTGGTGGTGATGCCATCTACGAGGATGTGAACAACGATGGTAACATTGATGCGCTCGACTTGGTTTATTTGGGAAGCTCACTGCCTAAGTTGACCGGTGGTTTTGGTTTCAACTTCCACTACAACGGTTGGAAGCTCAATGCACAGTTCAACTATCGTATTGGCAACAAGATATTGAACCTCACTCGTTTGGACATGGAGGCCATGGTGAACAACAACAACCAAAGTCAGGCGGTGAACTATCGCTGGCGTAAGGAAGGTGACCTCACCACGATACCTAGAGCCATGTATGGTTCCACGACCAACTACAACACTTTGATTAGTGACCGATTCGTGGAGGATGGTTCTTTCTTGCGTTTGAACTACTTGCAGCTCTCTTACGCATTTGATTCCAAGTGGGTAGTCAAGACCTTGGGCTTGCGTGGACTTCGCTTCTATATGAGTGCCAACAACCTGTTCTGTCTGACCAAATATACAGGTGCGGACCCAGAGGTAGGTTACGGTAGTTATGGAGCTTCCGTGGATAGCGGCAAGACACCACGTTCAAAATCTTATACATTAGGTTTAACGGTTGATTTTTAAGGAAAAATTATGAAACTGAAAAATAACATATTAACAATAGGTCTTCTTGGAATGATGGGCTTGGGTATGACTTCTTGCTCAGACTTCCTGACGATAGAACCGCTGAATACGATTGTCCAGGACAAGTTCTGGAACAATGAGAGCGATGTTGAGAATGTCGTGATGGGATGCTATTCTGCCATGCAGTCGCAGACGGTTATCGACCGAATGATCATCTGGGGTGAATCTCGTTCCGATGATATGATTGGTGGTACCAACATCTCCAACAACGAGAACCTTTCCAATATATTCAAGGAGAATATCAACGCTCGTAATGGTTATACATCATGGGGTGAGTTCTATGATATTATCAACCGTTGCAACTTGGTGCTGCTCTATGCTCCTGAGGTAGCGGAAAAAGACCCTAACTATTCGGAGAATGACTTGAACGCAACTCGTGCGGAGGTTTCTGCCATTCGCGACTTGATGTATTTTTATCTGATTCGTACCTTCCGTGATGTACCTTATACTACTGAGGCATTCGTGGACGACTCACAGAAGTTGGATTTGCCAGCCACTTCGTTTGATGTCATCTTGGATGACTTGATCAAGGACTTGGAGAGTGTTCGTCCTTATGCTGTGAGAAACTATCCTGAGACGAAGCCGCTCTATCAGCGTGGTCGCATCACTCGCGATTGCATTGATGCCATGCTTTGCGATATGTACTTGTGGAAGAAGGATTATGCCAATGCAGTGAAGTATGCGGATTATGTTCTCGAAAGCAAGAAGGCCGAGTTTAATGGGGAAAGTTCTACTAGCAAGCTGTTTGAAGGATATCCTTTGCTTAGTGATAAGAGCAATGGTACGTCTAGCAGCAATCTCTATGGTACTACTTACAACACCATCTTTGGAACTGGTGCCAGCAAGGAGAGCATCTTTGAGTTGATTTACAGCAGTGATGAGACGATGTTGTCGAATGGAAGTGTATCTTATTTGTATGGTAATAATACCTCTGGTTCTTATCCTGGCATTATCAAGCCATCTGACTTTATCGCCTCTGATGTTACTGATGCGCAGTTCAACGTGTTTAGAGATAAGTATGATTCTCGTTATTATTCGAGCATCACGCAGGTAGCTTCCACAACTTATGGTATTGCAAAATATGCTAATCATTCGGTGAACATCGATGCTTCGGAATCTACTATTACTTCTAAGGGTGTTCTCTATAATTCTTCGAATTGTTATGCTCCATGGATCATCTATCGTACTGCGGATGTCATGCTAATGAAGGCTGAGGCTTTGGTGCAAATGGTTAATTCCGATGCAGAGACTAATGAGGAACTAACCAATAATCAGACCTTGCTGAAACAAGCTCTGGAATTAGTCAATGTCTTAGAAAAACGTTCTTCTATGACAAGCAATTATACTGATTTAAGCTATAATGACTATGCTAGCAAGAATGAAATGGAGAATTTGATTTTGTTGGAACGCCAGCGTGAATTGATGTTCGAAGGCAAGCGTTGGTACGACCTCGTTCGTAAGTCTCTCCGAGACGGAAACACCAATTTCTTGGTGAGCAAGGTGCAGCAGAAAGGTTCTGACGCAGGTGTCTCTGCCAGCAAGTTTGCCAAGTTGGATGGTATTTTCTGGCCATACAACAATGATGAGTTGAAGGTGAACGGCAACTTGACGCAGAATCCTGCCTTTGGCTCTGGTTCCAGCTCTTCCTATGAGTCAACCAAGAAGTAGGAAAAACGAATTTTCAAGTGTATAATTAATTAAAAAAGAAGAAGATGAAAAGCAATTTGAAATATGGACTGATGCTTTTGTTGGGGCTTTGGACGGCAAGTGCTACCATGACCAGTTGCTCCGATGAGCCTGATGCTTCTAACTATTATACTTTCACCGGTGAGATGGTGAGCGACTACTTGAAGAATCATGCAGACTTCAGCGAGTTCGCCACAATTATCCAGCGTGCAGGTATGATGGACCAAATGTCTGCATACGGTGCCTATACTTGTTTTGCGCCAACCAACGAGGCGATCAATCGTTATTTGACTAAGAAAGGCTTGCAGTCTGTGAGCGACCTCACTGACGTACAGTGTGACTCCATTGCTCGCACCCACTTGGTCAACAATATGTACACCACGGCAGAGATGAACACAGGTGTGATTGCATCCCCAAACATGAATCGTCGTTACATCGAGGTTTCTCATGGCTTGGATGACAATGACAATTCTGTAGTTTATCTGAATAGAAACTCACATATTATATATGAGTTGCAAGATGACTCAGTGGAAAATGGTATCATGCAACCTGTGTGCGAGGTTTTGGAGAGCAGCAACCGTATGCTTCCTGACGTGATGAAAGAAAACCCTACCATCAAACTCTTTACTGAGGCGATGGAGAAAACAGGACTTTCTTCCATGATTTCCGAGACTTATCGTGACGAATCATATGATGCAAATGACTATGAACGTTACAAATACTCTTCATCAGGTAACAAGGAGACGGCTACAGCTCCTGATACCAAGGAGTCTGGTTTCACAGCTTTCGTTCCTACGGACAAGGTGCTAGAGGAAAAGTATGGCATCACAACGCTCGAAGGACTTTATGAAAAAGCTTGCTCGATATACGACCAGATGTATCCTGAGGATAAGGACAAACCTGGTCATAGTTTCGAGAATTTGAGCGATGACGTGAATCCTTTGAAGCGTTTCATAGAATATCATATCTTGAATAGAAAGATGCAAGGATGGAACTATCTGACTCCGCTCAATAACATTTGCTTGGAGACCACCTTGATGAATCCGGTGGATTGGTACGAGACATTGCTTCCTCGTACCATGTTGAAAGTAGAGAAGTTGACTTGTTTGAGGTATGCTGATGCAGACCAGACGAACGAAATTTATTTGAATCGCCGCAGAGATGCCGACTACCTAGGAGCCAGCAAGATACGTGGAGCCATGGTTCAAAAGTCTGTGGAGAATGAATATGAGAACCAAGCCATCAATGGATGGTACTTCTATGTGGATGACATCTTGGCTTTCGATGAGCAGACTCGTGACATTGTACAGAACTGCCGCATCCGTATGGATTTCTCTACTATCTTCCCAGAGTTTGAGACCAATGGCATTCGTCAGAATGGTAATCCTAAGAAGCAAGACCCTGCTTATGATACCACAGCCAAGTACGGTCGTAACTATTACTTCCCTGATGGCTATCTTAAGGACACAAAGATAACGGGTTATTTCATTTACCGCCGTCCTCACGATTATTACGATTCTTATGAGGGAGATGAATGCAACCTCTTTGGTAACTTTGATTTCACCTTCAAGGTTCCACCTGTTCCATACGAGGGTGACTGGCAGATACGTTTGGGATATGCTGCAGAGCCTACACGTGGTGTAGCACAAGTCTATTTTGATGGAGAGCCACAGGGCATTCCTTTGGATATGACCAAGCAGCTTGATCACTCTTCTCTCTTAGGTGCAGCGTGGAACAACAATTACGAAGGTATGTCGGAGGAAGATAAGGCAGCTGAGTACAAGAACTTGAAGAACAAGGGATATTACCGTGGAGCCATGGGTGGATATCGTTTCTCAACAGAGAATAGTACCCAGAGATTAGGCAACTTTGGTAATCAAAAGTTTTGCTTGCGTCGTGTTCTTTGTACCGTACATATCGACCCAAAGAAAGACCATTACCTGCGCATTCGTTGCGTATCGACAGGTCAGACTGAGTTCGACCTCGATTATTTGGAGCTTGTTCCAAAGAGCGTATATGGTGTTTCTGATGGAAATAGTATGGAGGACCCTCTATAAATCGTAAAAAACAAAAGAAATGAAAATCAAAAAAATATATAAAATGCAGACAGCTGCCGTCTTACTGACGGCACTGTGCTGCGCATCTTGCTCAGACACTTGGGATGATCATTATCAGGTGAATTCTGAAGGTGTTGTCAATGAGACTCTTTGGCAGGCTATCAGTGAGAACAGTGATTTGAGCAATTTTGCCAAGGTAGCCAAGGCTTGTGGTTATGACTTGACATTGAACGGAAGCCAGACGTATTCGGTCTTTGCGCCAACCAATGAGCATTTTACCGAGGAACAGGCTGACGAGTTGATAGAAAGTTACAATGAGCAAAAGGCTGCTGGTGTGAAAAGTTCCGAGAATACGGTCATCAAGCAGTTCTTGCAGAATCATATCGCTCCTTTCAAGACTTCAGTGTCATCCGAAACATCTGACTCTTTGGCGATGATGAACGGCAAGCGTCAAAAGCTTTCTTCTTCAGCCGTGGGTAACGAGGAGTTTGTGAGCAAGAATACCTTATATAATAATGGTATCCTCTATACGATAGGTGGTAAGCTCAACTATGAGCCAAACATCTTTGAGTATTTGGGTCAGGATGAGGAATTGGATAGCGTCTATCAATTCTTCAAGAGCTATGGTGTCTATAAGTTCTCTCCAAGCCAGAGTGTGGCAGGAAGCATCGTGGATGGAAAGACACAATACTTGGATTCTGTGATGGTCTATAACAATACCATCATGAACCAATATGGTCAAATCAATTCCGAGGACTCCACTTACTGGATGTTGGCTCCAACCAACAGCGAGTGGAAGAGAATGATGGATACCTATTCTACTTATTTCAATTACGATACCAAGGTAGAGGGAAGGGATTCCTTGCAGCGTATCAACAGCCAGTTGGCTATCATTGGCGCCTCGCTTTTCAGCAGGACCAACAATCCTGATGCAGCTTTCCAGGATTCAGCATTATCTACAACGGCTTATCCTGAGGTTTATTATACCATGTATCCGAACGAGAAGCGTTACAATCGTTTCTATCATCCGTTTGCCAGTGGTGGTATCTTTGATGGTGCGCAAGACGTGGCTTTGAGCAATGGTCATGTGATGAAGACATCTAATTTCCGCATCTCTCCATACGATACATTCTTGAAAGAGATGAAGATAGAGACGGAATATACAAGCTATGTTGATACATTGACCAACGCTATCGATCCTTTTACTGTAAGGAGAATACCTAGCACGAGTGCTTTCTATAATAAGGTGTCAAATAATTCCTTTGCGGAAATATCACCATCCTCTACAGCTGTCAATCCGAATGTGACTTATGTGATTCCTGACATCTTGTCTGGTGTAGCGTATGATATCTATGCAGTCTTTGTTCCTGCTATCGCTTACGATGAACTGGCAACCGCCGAGCAGCGTCTTCCTGTTAAGATAAGAGTGCAAGTGGGATACCAGAACAATGGTGCTACCAAATGGGAACGAAACTCAGGTTTCACGGTGAAAGCTGATGTGGTAGATACTCTTAAGGTCAAAGGCAACTATAAGTTTAAGACATCGTCTTATGGTTTGGACAAGCCTCAGGCAAAGTTGAAAATCTACACGGATGTCACTTCTTCCATGACTTCTACATATCAGCGTACGATGCGTATAGACTGTATCATAGTTAAACCGCATAATGCACCGGTCAGCGAAGCAAAGAAGTATAAGATTTCTTATTAATCTCTCTTAATTAGAATATACAATGAATAAATATATATTATTTGGTTTGTCTGCCTTGATGATGGGGACTAACACTGCTTTGGCTCAGGAAGCAACTCTGACTTCAAGCGCATTGGTGAAGTCGGCTCAAAAGACAGCCAAGCATTACCCAACTCGTAAGGTGAAGGGATGTGTGCTCAGCGATGCTACCCATACTCCAGTTTCTGGTGCGTTGGTCAGTGTGAGCGAGATGAAGGGATATAGTGTGCTGACCAATGAGAAAGGTGAGTATGAGTTGGAAGTGCCTACCTTTGCTTCTTCGATTACGATTACCGCTCCTGATTACAATCCTACCAAGGTGGGATTGGTCAAGGGGGAACAGCAGGCTAATGCTCGTCTCTTTGGCACGGCTTTCTCTTCGGAGTATGGCTCTTCTACCAATGTCATTGCCAGTGACAAAACTGGTGAGTTCCAGCATTCTGCCGCTGTCAGCGCAGAGGAGGAAATCCAAAAGCGCCTCGGTGCTGAAGTGCACGTGACTGCTCGCAATGGCAATCCCGGTACAGGTGGTGTGATGTTCATGAATGGCTTGAATTCCCTCAATGTCAATGCTCAGCCTCTTATCGTGGTGGATGGTGTCATCTATGACCAACAGTACAGTCGCTTGATGTTACACGATGGCTTCTACAACAATATCCTCACCAATATCGCCCCAAGTGATATTGAGAATGTTTCGGTCATTCGCAATGGTACGGCTCTCTATGGTGCCAAGGGCGCCAATGGAGTTATTGTCATCACTACTCGCCGTTGCCATAGTATGGCTACTCGTATTTCCGCAAGTTTGTCTGCTGGAGTGGTGACAAAGCCAAAGTTCTATGACATGATGGATGCCAGCCAGTACAAGAGCTATGCTTCTGATATGTTGGCTACCACAAATACCAAGATGACGAGTTTCAAGTTCCTCAACGAGGATCCTACCTATTATTACTATCCACAGTATCACAACAATACTGACTGGAAAAAGGATGTTTATCGTGAGGCTCTTGTGCAGAAGTACAACATCAATGTAGAGGGTGGTGATAACATCGCAGAGTACAACCTGAGTTTGGGCTATACAACCAACCAAACTCCTTTGGAGTATAATAACTTGAATCGCCTGAACATCCGTTTCAACGCTGATATTTACTTGGGTAAGAAACTCAGCATCCGCTTTGATGCGTCTTTCGCCAACCAGACTCGTAACATCCGTAACGACGGTGCTCCGGAGAGCTATGACGAAGGCACGCCGACTTCTCCATCCTTCCTGGCTTACGTGAAGAGCCCTATGCTCAGCCCTTATGCCTATGCCAATGGTATCTTGAGCAATAGCTATCTGGACATCAACGACGAGAGCTACTTGGATGAGGCTTTGTCGGGATATAGCAATTACAACTATAAGTTGGCTAACCCTTATGCTCTCAATGAGTATGCGGATGCGGAGAACAAGAACCGTTGGGAGAACTCTTTGGTTAATCTGAACATAACTCCTAAGTTCCAGTTCAACAAGCATCTCTTCTTGAGCGAGCATTTCAGCTACAACTTGGTCAACACCAACGAGAAGTATTACATTCCTATCAGCGGTGTGCCAGACTATTATGTAAGCAGTGTGGGCGCATTCCGTGAGAACGAGGCTCGTTCTTTGTTCTCCAAGCAAAACTCAGTGATGAGTGACACTCGTATTGATTGGAATAATCGTTATGGCGCACATGACATCCATGTTTTTGCCGGTGCACGTGTCAACTGGGAAAGCTATACTTTGAGCAGCCAGTTGGGTTACAACACTGGTAATGATAAGACTCCATTTATCTCCAGCTCTTTGCTGAACGTGAAGACTACAGGTGCCAATGACAACTGGACTTCCATCGCTTGTTATGCTCAGGCAGAGTACAATTATTTGCAGCGCTACTACTTGCAAGCCAACTTGACAGCAGAGGCTTCTTCTCGTTTTGGTAAAGATGCTGATGGTGCCTTGAAGATGTTGGATGCTGCATGGGGAGTGTTCCCTGGTGTTCAGGCAGCTTGGGTTGTAAGCAACGAACCATGGTTCAAGGCTTCTCCTTACGTCAACTACTTGAAGTTGAGCGCAGGTTACGATGTCAGTGGTAACGATGACATTGATTACTACGCAGCTCGCAGTTATTTCTCTGCCAGCAAGTACTTGCAGACTGTGTCTGGTCTTACTTTCGAGAATATCGGTAACAATCGCTTGAAGTGGGAGACTACCAAGAAATGGAATATTGGTTTGGAGGGCAACTTCTTCAATAACCGCTTGAATCTCCGTTTCAATTACTTCAACAGTCACACGGACGACTTGTTGACTTACCAGTCTCTTAATTTTGTGTCTGGTTTGGAGAAGAACTGGTGTAATGGTGGTTCTTTGAAGAACAATGGCTTTGACGTAACAGCTGTGGGCAAGGTCATCAATACCAAGGACTTCACTTGGGAGTTGGGAGCCAGTGTAGGTCACTATAAGAACGAGATTGTCTCTTTGCCGGAAAACGCTAACTATATCGACAATACGGTTTATGGAGCAACTATCCGTACACAGGTGGGTAAGGCAGCCAACTTGTTCTATGGCTATCGTACCGAGGGCGTGTTCTCTACGACAGAGGAAGCCAAGGCTGCAGGCCTTTATACCTTGGGAAGCAATGGCCTGGACAAGAATTATTTCGGAGCAGGAGATGTCAAGTTTGTCGATAAGGATGGAAACCATGTCATTGACGAGAAGGATAGAGAAATCATCGGTGATCCAAATCCAGACATCTATGGTAACATCTTCACCTCATTCTCATACAAGCGTTTCCGTTTGGACTTCAACTTCAACTATAGCTTGGGCAATGATGTCTATAACTATATGCGCCAGCAGTTGGAATCAGGTAGCCGATTCATGAACCAGACCTTGGCAATGACCAATAGATGGCAGAACGAGGGTCAGCTTACCACCATTCCTAAGGCTACCTTCCAAGACCCAATGGGCAACAGCCGTTTTAGCGACCGCTGGATAGAGGATGGCAGTTATCTTCGTCTGAAGACCGTGACCCTGAGCTATAACTTGCCAGTCAACTCAACCATCTTGCAAGGATTGGAGTTCTGGGTACAAGCCAACAACCTCTTCACTTTGACCAAGTACTTGGGCAGTGATCCTGAGTTCACCATGACATCAAGTGTCATCGGACAGGGCATCGACCTAGGTCAGTTGCCACAGAGTTGCAGTATCTTGGCAGGTATAAAAATCAACCTATAGTGATTGAATGAATTATCAAAAAGTAAAAAGCAATAGATTATGAAAAGATTATCATATATTGTCTTGACGGTATTGTTCGGTGGAATGAGCTGCATGTTGTCTTCATGCGGCGACTTCCTCGACCAGGAGTCCGACCGAGTGATTGATGCCAACAAGAATCACTTGAACAATGCCTCTGATACGCTTTACTCTGCCATTGGTGTCATGAACAAGATGCAGGCTTTGGCAGACCGTACCATTCTCTTGGGCGAATTGAGAGGTGACCTGGTGGATGTGAACAATTATACATCCTCAAGTTTGCGTGACATCGCCAACTTCAATGTGGCAAGCGACAATCCGTATAATTCGCCTCGTGATTATTATGCAGTCATCAACAACTGCAATTATTTCATTGCCAATGCGGACACAGCCTTGAAGAATAACCGCAACGAGAAAATCTTCTTGAAAGAGTATGCTGCCATCAAGGCTTATCGTGCATGGACTTACTTACAGTTGGCGCTCAACTATGGCGAGGTACCTTTTGTGACGGAGCCTATCTTGAACAAGGATGGGGCTGACAAGCAGTATGAGAAGAAGGGTATCAAGGAAATCTGCGATTACTTCATCGATGACATCGCCAAACTCGCTGATGTGGAGAAACCAAGCTATGGAACCATCCGCAACAACGACTCCAAGTTGTTCTTCTTCCCAATCTATGTGTTGTTGGGCGACTTGAATCTTTGGGCAGGTCACTATCGTGAGGCGGCTCTCAACTATTATAAGTATATAGCCAATCGTAATGGTAGCAATTCTTCTTACCCGATAGGTGTGAATACAGTAGCTTGGCAACAGAGCGACACCAAGTGGACACGTTACAGTGATAGATGGAGCAATGTGTTCTCCACAGAAAACACAAATGCCAATACGGAGTTGATTGCTGAGATTCCTGGTGACTCTATTCCTTCGGAGGGCAATTACAGCCAGTTGAGAAATTATTTCAATTCTACTTCCGACAATGATTACAAAGTATCGATTGTCGCTTCTCAGGCATTGAAGAATCTCTCTCAGACACAGCAATATTGCCAACTGAACTCCAGCAACGAAGTGGTGTATGTTCCTAATACCTTGAGTGGTAACATGGGTGGCGACCTTCGTTTGGCATCGGTTTACAACGAGGATGCTTTCTCACACAGCAATTCTTCCGTAGCTACCAGCATCAGCAACAAGAAGTATGTGACGCGCAACATTCACATCTATCGTCGTTCCATGGTATATTTGCGTATGGCTGAGGCTCTGAACCGTGCGGGATTCCCACGCTTTGCCTTTGCCATCTTGAAGACAGGTGTCAACAACACCGTCTTGGAAGAAGACATCTTGCCATATTATCCAGAGGAAGAGGCGTTCTTGAAGCAGTTTGATTTCCCTACCAATCGTTATAAGCTTCGCACAAAGGCTGAGAATGCAGACGAGAATACCATGGGTATCCATTCTCATGGTAGTGGTTGGTCTGACTTGAACGAACAGTATGTCTATCCAGCCAAGGAAACCGAGGCTGAGGAGGAAGAGGCTGTTGAGGATTTGATTATCAATGAAGATGGTTTGGAGTTTGCTTTCGAGGGAACTCGCTTCTATGACTTGATGCGTGTGGCTTTGCGTCGCAATGATCCTTCCTACTTGGCTGATAGAATCTATGACCGTCGTGGCACTGACCACACTGCCGAAATGAAGTCGTTGATAGGCGTGGATTTGAACAACAAGGCCAATTGGTATCTTAATTGGAATGGACAATTAGGTTTAAACAATCAATAAATGACTTGTTTTACAGGGCACGAAGCTCCTGAAAAATGAGATGAAAAACGGAAAATCGCTTGCAAGTTTTCTTGTGAGCGATTTTTTTTGTGTAAGTATTTGGCTACATTTTATTTTTTTTGTAATTTTGTAGCCATAAATTCGTTAAATCATGAAAGATAACATCTTGTTTGTTGGAACATTTCCAACGTATTTGTTTCTTGGTATAGTTCTTGTCCTTGTGCTTCTCTATCTCTTGGTGAGAGTTCGCAAGGAAAGATGTCGTTGTCAATTGGAGTCGAAAGAACTTATTGACAAGAAGGAAGCGGAGATGAAAAATGCGCAAATGCAGTTTTTCGTCAAGATGATTCATGAGATTCGTACGCCTTTGTCTTTGGTGATAGGACCTATCGAAAGTGTCAAGAATGAACGGGAAAAGATGCACAAACTGGGTATGGATACCCAAGAACTGGATTCTGCACTAGAAGTGATGGAGCGTAATGCTGACCGCTTGGTGCAACTCGTCAATCACTTTCAGAATTTCAATCAAATCATGGGTGATGAGTCCAATGGGTTCCAACATATAGAGACGGATAATGATAAGTGTATCAAACATGATGACGACCTAGGTGATGAGCAAGATGAAAATCAGGATGAGACCATGCAACCCATTTTGTTGATAGTGGAGGATGATGCAGAGCTTTGCGAATATATCGTCTCCCATTTCAGTGAACAGTACCAGGTGCTCACGGCTAGCAACGGACTGGAAGGCTTGACGGTCTTGGGGCAGCACCATGTGTCCTTGATTATCAGTGATTGGATGATGCCTGAGATGGATGGTGTGGAATTTTGCAAGCAGATACGCCACAATCCAGATATTTGTCACATTCCTTTCGTGATGCTGACAGCCAAGAGCGACAATGACAGCAAGGTGGAAGGCATGGATTGTGGTGTGGATATCTTCATCGAGAAACCTTTCTCCATGAAATACTTGAAGGCTTGTATTCGCAATTTGATGGAGAGGCGAAAAATGTTGCAAGACAAGTATTCTCACTCTCCGTTGGAGCCGATTTCCAAGGTGACGGGTAATAGAATGGACAATGAGTTCTTGAAAAAGATGAACAAGGTCATAGAGGACAACATCAACAATCCTTATCTGAGCGTGGTCTTCCTGGCAGAGCAGATGGGCATGAGCCGCAGCTCGCTTTTCGTCAAGACCAAGGCCTTGGTGGATTTGACACCCAACGAGATGATACAGTTGGTAAAATTGAAAAAAGCCGCCTCTTTGCTTCAGGAAGGCAGGTATCGTGTCAATGAAGTAAGCTATATGGTGGGTTTCAGCAGCCCGGGATATTTCGCCAAATGTTTCCAAAAACAGTTTGGCATGAAGCCTGGAGAGTTCATGGAAAGGGGATAAGGAAACTGGTTCTTGTCAGAAGCTTATTTAGGTCAATATGTTCTTTTTTTGGTCGATTTGTGGCTAACTCCTATGATATAATAAGGTAATTTTGCAGCCGAATGACAGAATTGTCATTTATCTGTATTAAACCAATGATTAAAAACTTTAGGAGTTATGAAACACAACAATCGACTATTCTCGTCTTTTGTGAAAACGGCAGCCGTAGGACTGCTTTTGTCTGGCTCGACACCTTTGATGGGTGCTGAGGAAACCAATATAGCACCTTTGTGTGGTGCCGTGGATGCCAGTTATACTGCATCTTGGAATTATCTCTATTCTATTTATGATGGAACGACTGGATATGGGGAACTTGCAAGCGCCAAGACTTGGGCTGATTGGCAGAGCAATCGTCCTGCCAACGCTTGGTTGAGTTATGCATGGGATGCCCCATACGAAATTAATTCTGTTTCCATTTATTTTTGGACAGACACCGATGTGCCAGGAGCGGGCGTTTGCTTGCCTAAGAGTTGGAAAATTCAATATTTGGACTCGGAGACAAATGAATGGAAAAATGTGGTTTTGGTGGCTGGATCCGACTATACCCTGAATAAGACTTCCCCTAACAAGGTATATTTTGAACCGGTCAAGACGCAGCAACTTCGTTTATGGATGGATGCCGCAGGCAATGGCTCCACCTATAGTGCCGTAGGAGTGACGGAATGGGAAGTCTTCGGAACACCAACCATGGAAGAGCAAACCTACGGTGATTATCCTATCGAAAATCTTCCTTTTAGTGCCGTACATGTCTCCGATTCCTTTTGGTCACCTCGTATCGCCCAAAACCAAAAGGTCACCATTCCTATCGCTTTGAAACAATGCTATGACAATGGTCGTCTCGATAATTTCAAGAAGGCGGCTGGTGCCATGGAGGGATATTTCGTGGGAGAGAATACCTTTGATGATACCGATATTTATAAGATTATCGAAGGTATGTCGTATAGCATACAGGCCAATTATAATAAGGAAATGGATGATGAGATGGATATGCTCATTGGTTGGATAGCCAGGGCTCAGGAATCGGATGGCTATCTGATGACCGCTCGTACGGCAGGTGAGCCAGGACATCTGCATCCTTGGTTGGGAGAGAATCGTTGGGAGAAGGATCCTGACCTCAGCCACGAACTTTATAACGCAGGACACCTTTACGAGGCTGCGGTCGCTCATTACATTTCTACGGGCAAGCGTACCTTGCTGGATGTCGCCCTGAAGAATGCTGACTTGTTGGTCAAGGATTTCTTGGTGGGGCAATTGCCTTATGAGCCTGGTCACCAAATCGTGGAGATGGGACTGGTCAAACTATATCGTATCACTGGCAAGCAGGATTATCTGAAACTAGCCAAGTACTTCCTTGACCTTCGTGGTGTACGTGGACAAGGACGCAAGGAATATAGCCAGAGCAACAAGCCTGTCATCGCCCAGACCGAGGCGGTGGGGCATGCTGTGCGAGCAGGTTATATGTATAGTGGTATAGCCGATGTCGCCGCCATCATGGGCAACAAAGCTTATCTCCGCACGATAGATACCTTGTGGGATAATGTCGTGTCCAAGAAATACTATATCAATGGTGGTATTGGTGCCTTGCACAATGGAGAGGCGTTTGGAGCCAACTATGAGTTGCCTAATGCTTCTGCCTATTGCGAGACCTGTGCTGCCATCAGCAATGTGTATTGGAATCATCGTATGTTCCTGCTTTCGGGTGATGCCAAGTACTATGATGTCTTGGAGCGTTCCCTTTACAATGGTGTGATTTCGGGCATTGGTTTGGATGGCAAGACCTTCTTCTATCCTAATCCTTTGGCTTCTACCGGTGGGTACAATCGTAGCGAATGGTTCGGATGCGCTTGCTGTCCGAGCAATCTCTGTCGTTTCATTCCTTCTGTGCCGGGTTATGTGTATGCCCACAAAGGCAAGGATGTGTATGTGAATCTCTATATGCAGGATACGGCGAAGATTCCTGTTGGCGAATCTGACAGCATTCAGGTTTCCCAGACAACCCAATATCCTTGGGATGGAGCTATCAAGGTGAGCATCGACGGATTGCAGCAAACTCATGCGTTCCGATTGTTGCTTCGCTTGCCGGGCTGGGCGAAGAACCAGCCTGTTCCGAGTGATTTGTATCAGTATGCTGGTACTGAGAAAGAAAAGAGCATCTCCTTGTATGTGAACGGGAAATCGATCGATTATACGATGGAGAAGGGATATATGGTGGTAGATAGAACCTGGGAGAAGGGGGATTCTGTCACTTTCTCCTTGCCGATGGATGTGCATCGTGTAGTAGCCAACAGTCGTGTGACCGATGATGCCAATCGTGTTGCCTTGGAGCGTGGTCCACTGCTTTACTGTCTGGAGTGGCCTGACAATCAGAACCAGGTGGAGTGCTGTATGTTGCCGGACGATGCTGAGATTCATGCAGAGAAAAGTGATTTGCTGGGAGGCGTTACCCTCTTGAAAATGAATGGATTGAAGGCTTCTTTTGATGCGTATGGCAGCAAGGTGGGTGAAACTTCCGAATTGACAGCCATTCCTTATTATGCTTGGGACAACCGTGGAAGCGAAGGACAGATGGAGGTTTGGATTCCTAATCTGCTTTCCGAGGTTTCTGCCACCATGGGAGATATGGCTAGTGACACCCTGGACGTGAACCTTTCCATGGACCAGTTCCTCGCCGATCAAGGTGGCAAATATCCTCATGTATCGGCAAAGGTGGATATGAAGACTGTGGCTCAAAGCCTGGGAGTTACGGAACGTGAGTTGAAATCAGGCTTTGGCTCTAAAATCTTGTTTGCAGCCATCAATCCCGATGGTCAGGTATGTACCAATAGTACTGCCAATGCGCCTGGCCATTGGTTTGCTGCCGATGGTTATGTGAGTGCTTTTACCTCTGGGACTCCAACGGTGTTTAGCGAGTTTGACTCCAGTACCTATACTTTCAATGTCGGTCAGTATCCCGGTCGTTGTCCTGCTGGTTCTCAATACACGCTGTTGCAGTCGTTGAGTTATCTTCCTGGTGATGGCAAGACTTTGGCTCGACGTGTCGTCTTCCGCATCCATCTGAAAGTGAATGGAGATGCGACAGGTATCAGTCGCGTACAGGATGAGAAGGGAAAGGAGGATGCTTCGGCCTCATCTACGGCGGTCTATGACCTCTGTGGTAGAAAAGTAGCTGATCATTTGCGCAACTTCTCAGGTAAAAAGGGCGTTTATATCGTGAACGGTAAAAAAATCATACGTTAATGTTGTATTAATTAATTAATAATGAAGTGAAAAAATCAACTGTTTTTTTGATCTACCTGATTCTCTTGTTTATCCTTTCTGTTTATGTGCAGAATGGAAATGCAGAGAATGTGACAAGTAAGTATTTGTTGAACGCTGGTTTCGACAATGGCACAGCAGGTTCCTTGGGAACGAATGCGCCAGAAGGCTGGTCCTTGGAAACCTTTCGTACTTCAAATCTCCAAAGTAAGCTGAGTAATGCTGCAAAAGGAGACGGACTGATCGCCGCTGGGCAAAACCACTGGCAACTCTATCTCTTCAGTGGTATTCTCAAGGGTAAGGCTTATCAAAAGATAACAAATATACCCAATGGACATTATCTCTTGAGTGCTGACATCGTAACCACGAGTTTTACGGGCGTTGTTCGCTTGTACATGAATGATGCTACGACCACCGTGGAGCCCAATAAGGCGGCAAAATACGAGGTCGAGGTGAATGTCACCAATGGCACGTTGGAGTTAGGACTGGGTGTCAATCTTGATTCGAAGCGTACCACCATCGACATGGACAACTTTACTTTGTCACAAACTTCCTCTACCACAGTTTCAGCGGCGAAAAATACAGAAAAGTTGATTTACATTCCAGATGAGTGGACAAATCAGGGTTCCCAAAAGCTATATGCGGAAAGTGACCCCAACAATGAATATACCTGGTCTCAATCTCGTATGATACAAAACGATGACATTGTTATCTTCTGGGATAAGGATTATGGAAATACACGTCCAGATGGGTTGTCAACTAGCGATTTCTACTATGTGGATATCGACGACTTGATGAAGAAGTGCCAAGAATATTACGACATGAACTACCACAAGTTGGGTTTTGTCAAGCCAGCGACTACCAATCTGAATCGTTACAAGATGATGGTGCTCATCAGTCATACCAAGACATGGACTTGTTATGGAGCTGGTTATGATTATGAAATCAATGCCTTGTGGATCAATCCTGCTACTTGTAAACCTGTGGGATTTGCCGTGGCTCATGAAGTAGGCCACTCCTTCCACTATATGTGTTACGCGGATGCATCTGGTAACAATCATACTTCTTCTTCAACTGTAGGCACAGGTATGCACTTGCCTGTGGGTAGTGGACAGACCATGTGGGAGATGACTGCACAGTGGCAAGCTGCCCAGTCTATTCCTTCTGCCATGTTCACTGAGAGCATCGGCGCCTTCCGTAATACGCACTCTTTGGCATATACCCATGAGGTACATCGTTACCAGAGCTATTGGTTCCATTATTACCTCTGCCAGCATTACAATGACATACAGACAGTAGCCAATGTTTGGAACCAGCCGATGATGGGGGCTGTCGATTTCAACCAGTCGCTCATGGTCAACAAAAATTTGACGCCATCAGACCTGTACAAGTTGTATTTCGACTATGCCATGCGTTGTGTCACATGGGACTTTGATGCTTGCAAGGACTATCGTGACAAGTATGTGGGCGATTTCAACTATCGTTGTGTATCTAAGGGGAAAAACAAATATCAAGTGTCTATGTTGAACTGTCCTCAAGGAACAGGCTTCAATGTCGTTCCATTGGATGTGCCAGAAGCAGGTACTTCTGTAAAAGTGCATTTCACCGGACTTCCATCAGGCTCTGCATTGTTGGATGATGACCCGGGACAGTGGATTCGAGGAATAGATAACTATATCACTTTGGATGCAGACAAGCGAGTTTATTCCAAGGTAAGCAATCCTGAGTCTCGTGGCTTCCGTATCGGTTTTGTGGCATTGATGAAAGATGGCACCCGTAAGTATTTCTACGAGGACAAGGTTTATTGCCAGGGCGATGCAGAGAAAACAGAGGATGTTACGATGACTACTCCTCAGAATGTATCTAAGTTGTGGATGGTGGTGTCACCTGCTCCAAGTCAGTATTATCAACATAAGTGGAACAATGACATCACCGACGATGATATGTGGCCTTATGCCTTTGAATTGGAGGGCACAACACTCGGTTCTAAGGCTGTGGTATATACCAATCCAACACTGGATGGTCGAAAGATAGCCGATGCCAAGCTGACCTACGATGTCTATTTCCCATCGAAGACAGGTTCCGATTACTCGGGTACTTCGCTTACCTTGAGTGGCGAGGCGTTGGCAACATTAGGCACAGCCTTCCAATTGAAAGAAGCTGACTTGAAGGCTCAGATTGTCAACTATGCGGCTGGTGGCCCTGAGAACGGAAAGATTATGTTTTACGGTGAGGATGCCAAGGGCAACTTGGTGGAGAAAGCGCATACGGCAAACGGTTATGGCTATTGGTACGATGCCAATGGAAATGTTTCTGATTACTACAGTGGTTATGCCTATGCCGAGTTCACCCCTTCTACCTTGACGTTTAATATCGGTCAGTACCCTGGCAAGAACACCAATGGGGCGGTTCGTACCATCCGTCAGGCTTTGAAGTATAAGAACAGTGACGGGGAGACAGCTGTCGTGTCTTTCATCTTCAACATACACTTTGACAGTTCCAAGACCGAGGCAAGACTTGCCGATGTGCAGTATGCTGGCGGTACTTCCACAGGCATCGCTTCATTAGAGGCTTTTGAAAAGGGTAAAAAGAACGATGCCATCTACAATCTAAATGGTGTCAAGATGAATGTGAAGAATATCAATGATTTACCAAAAGGTATCTATATTGTCAACAATAAGAAGTATATAGTCAAGTAATGTTGAGTAAATACTTGTTTTAGAGAGTATGCCTGTGAAGGTTAATTTACAATCATCTTTTACTTAATAAAAAAGAGAGACAAATATATGTGGAACGTTGTGCTTCCGTATGCGTTAAAAGTCGCATACGGAAGTTCTTGTTGATGCAAGCCTTTGCATTTGTCCACGATTGCTGATGCAAAGGTTATAGCTCCCATAAATAAAAGTTCCTGCTCCTATATAAAATCTCCGTTCCGTGTCACGGAACGTATGTTCGGCAGTGCTGAACATAGATTTGATAAGGAAAAATCATAAAATTATATGGGTTTCGGCGATTTTTGTTCGTGCTTCGGTTTTGTTCTTTTCGTATATTTAGATGGTTATGGATAGGGGAAGGAGGCTCGAAGATGGGCAAAATGTGTTCAGAAATGTCAAGAAATTATTCAAGAGTCATACATTTGACGAATTTTGCTCTTTTTTTGGCAGATTTTAGGTGTATGGATTCTTTGCTTCGTATTAACTTTGCAGCAAATTTTTAAAACTATCAAAAAAATATGATTTCTAAAACGAATGATAAAATATTACTGATGTGTAAAAGAACAGGGCTTGCCATTGTAGGAATGATGTTGAGCCTTGGGTCTTATGCATTCGACCTCAAGTCTGGAAATGCTGTTATAGTCGAGGCTGACACCAGCAGTATGCAACCTGTTGCCAAGACAGCCTTGAAGATGTTGCAAGGTGACATCCAAAAGGTACTCGGTTCTCAAATGAAGGTTCAAAAAACTCATCCTAGTGCCAAGAGCCTCATCGTCCTCACCAAGGATGCTGCGGCTTTTGCCTACAAGAAAGAGGCATTTGAACTGAAATCGACAGGTGGAAATCTATATATTAAAGGTAGTGACGACCATGGATTAGCTTATGGAATCTTGGAGGTGTCCCGTCTGCTTGGCGTATCGCCGTGGGAATGGTGGGCGGATGCCAAACCCAAACATCTCGATAGCTTCAGTTTGAAGGATGGTTATCAGAATGCTCAGGCTCCATCGGTGGAGTTCCGAGGCATCTTCATCAATGACGAGGACTGGGGACTGATGCCTTGGTCGGGAAAGAACTACGAACCTTCCAATGTCAAAGGTCATATTGGTCCCAAGACCAACGCTCGTATCTTCGAACTCCTGCTTCGTCTTCGTGCCAATACCTATTGGCCAGCGATGCACGAATGTACCAAACCATTCTTCCTTACGGAAGGAAACCGTGAGGTGGCTCGCCAGTATGGTATCTACATCGGTGGCTCTCATTGTGAACCGATGGCATCGAATGCGGCAGGTGAATGGAAAGTACGAGGAAATGGAAAATATGATTTTGTAAACAACAAGGAAAATGTGCTTCGCTTCTGGGAGAACAGAGTGAAGGAGGTGGCAGGTCAGCCTATCCTCTATACCATCGGTATGCGTGGTGTACATGATGGTCCGATGCAAGGAGCCAAGACCATCGAGGAACAAAAAACGGTGTTGGATAGCGTCTTGAAAGCTCAAAGAATGATGTTGGCGAAGTATGTCAACAAGGATGTGACTCAAGTGCCACAGTTGTTTATTCCTTACAAAGAGGTGCTCGATGTGTATCATGCCGGTTTGAAAGTGCCTGATGATGTGTGCCTCGTTTGGTGTGATGATAACTACGGAATGGTGCGCCACTTCCCGACAGCCGAGGAACGTGCTCGCAAGGGTGGCAACGGTATATATTATCACGTGAGTTATTGGGGACGTCCTCACGACTATCTCTGGCTCGGTACTTTCTCGCCATCGCTGATGTTCCAGCAGATGTCGGAGGCTTGGCACAAGGGCATACAGAAGTTCTGGATTCTCAACGTGGGCGACATCAAGCCAGCCGAGTATCAGATAGAGCTTTTCCTCGATATGGCGTGGAACATGAACAGCATCTATCCTGGCGACGATGCCGACAAGGAACTGATGCCTAACAATGAATGGCTTGTGCAGCATGAGCAGAGTTTCTGGACCAGAGAGTTTGGAAAGGAGATGGCTCGAAAGATGTTGCCTGTGATGCAGGAAAGCTATCGCTTGGCTTACATACGCAAACCTGAGTTCCTGGGCAATACTCGTTGTGAGGAGAGGGACAAAAAATACAGTGTTATAACTGACTTGCCTTGGAGCGAGGAGTACATCTTGAATCGCTTGGCAGATTACAAGGCTTTAGCGGACAAGGCAAATGTAATAGGAAAAATGCTCGACAAGGCTATCGCCAAGGGTGAACTGCCTAAGGAGCGCAAGGATGAATTTTATCAACTATTCAAATATCCCGTGCAGGCAGCTGCCCAGATGAACAACAAGTTGTTCTATGCGCAGCTCGCTCGTCACGGCAAGACTCCAGCTGTCAAACTCGTGGCTTCTGCCAATGAGACCTCGAAGGAAGAGGGTGCTGACTATTGGGCGATGAGTGACGCTGCTTTTGATAGCATCGCTCGAATGACCAAGGTCTATAACGAGGGCTATTACAACCACGGCAAGTGGAATCTCATGATGGACTTCCAACCTCGTAAGCAGCCTGTCTTCAACCGTGTGCCTCACAGCGTGGCAAGCTCTCCGTTGGTGAAAGATGAAGAAACGCTTGCTCGTTGGAATGCCGCAGACTGTACTTTCGGGCATCTTATCGCATGGTATGGATTGGGCTATGAGGGGAAAGCGGCTGGCATCGCCAAGAATACAGAAATCGGTTTTGACTTCTCGGGTAAGAAAATCGTGGGAGATTCGGTTACTATCGAACTCCGAATGGTTCCGACTCATCCGATGGATGACAAGAATTTGCGCATCGCCTTGTCGCTTGATGGCGGTAAGACAGTCGTAGAGCATTATCAGACAGAGGGTAGGAGCGAGCAGTGGAAAGTGAATACCCTGCAATGCCAGGCTCGCATCCGCATTACATTGCCTATCGCCAAGATGAAGAAGCATCGCATTTGCGTCAAGGCTTTGGATGATGGCGTGGTTTTGGACCAAGTCTATGTCATAGAATAGGTCTCATTGGCTGCTTTTATTTTGCATATTTTAGGTTTTAGGTTTTATAGGTTTATAGATGAGTCCACTTGAAAAAGTGC
>DKCU01000096.1 GCA_002451555.1 Candidatus Segatella albertsiae | reverse complement strand
TTTTGATGCGTCCGCCCTGTCTTGCTACCACGGTTCACGGACGATGGCTTGTATCTGATGCCCGATGAAGTATGGCTGGCATCCTTGCCTTTTCTCGAAGCTGCCCCATACTTCTTGTCGTGTTCGGCATTGTGCCGAGCCAACTCCCTACGTTTCGCCTTCTGAGAAGGAGAACTCTCAAACTTAGTATCGTAAGCAGCCTTCCTCGCTCTAGCTGCTGGATGGCTACGATAATATTCAGCCGATTTACTTACCATCTTCCTTAATTATAGTTGCAATCTTTGTTGCTCCAATACCATTTTGAGTTTTATAAACTGCATTCACAGCCCAAACGCTGTCAGATACTTGTATTGTATCAATATATCTATCATAAAACCAACCTATTCTACTAGGTTTCTCAAAAGTACAACTTGCCAGCAGTACTACTAAAGACAAATATAAAAACTTCTTCATATCATTTAAAATTTTTCGTTATGTTCTTTCTTCAACAAGTCCCAAACGTTGCACCACCAATCCTCAGGATTCTTCTTAAGATACTCCTCAAACTCTGGGCAATTCTCCTCATGTGTAAGATGAGTATGACCAGAAGGTCTGAATTTATGCACACACAGGTAGTCATTGTATCGACCGCCATAGATGTCGGGCATTTTATCCTTAGCCTGATGCCACACCTTGTTTAAGTCTATCAAGTCAGCACCATCCAGCCACTTCACAGCCTCATCAATGCCACCAAGCACGCTATTCAAGTTGCTTGCCCGATTATTGCACCCTCTCTGAATAGCATCCTTTGCTTTCAGGAGAATATCCATCAATACTCTTGTGTCCATACGCTACAAATTTTGAAAGTTTGACTTATAAGTATCAAATTCTTTTTTGAGAAAATTCTTAAAGTCTTCTTTGAATTGAGTTTGTTCTTCTGTAAAAAGCAAATCTCTAAGAGCTATATTCGCTATTTGCACCCTATTAATTTCATGTTTCTTATCATCAAAGTTCCTGATACTATTAACAGTGACATCATAGAGTCTATCTATATTATCCAAATCTCTTTTAAGAGACTGTGCCTTATTAAAAATTTCAGTTCTCATACGCTAATCAGTTATTATCTGTTCAACATGTCTTTTCCACTCATCGTAAGAGAGAATCAGCCCTCTTCCGTTCGCCACCATGTAGCGATGATAGCTCTTGTAAGCCTTCAACTTAATTCGTTCAAGTTCATCCATAGCCACTACTATTTTTGTCACACTTACTCCTTAGCCTTGAAATTGTAGATAGGCTTGATAACCTTCACGATGTTAACCGTAGGTTTAATCAGTTCCACGATTTCATCCATAGGCTTGTAAGCCATAGGAGACTCGTCAATGGTCTCAGTGCAAACAGAAGTCGTGTAGATTCCCTCCATCTGCTTTCTGAAATCATCCAACTTCAAGTCCATCTTAGCCCTTGTGCGAGACATCAACCTTCCAGCTCCATGAGGAGCAGAGCAAAGCCAATCATCATTTCCTTTTCCCACACACAGCAAAGAACCATCACGCATATTCATAGGGATGATAACTCTTCTATTCGCATAAGCAGCTATTGCGCCCTTCCTCAGGATGCCAGAGCTAAGTTCAATATAATTGTGCAAAGTAGTGAACTCATCAAACAAAGTATTAAACACTTTCTTCTCCATTGCACCCATGATAATCATAGACATGGTTTTACGATTGAAGTCAGCATACATTTGAACTAACTTCATGTCAGAAAAGTAATCATCAAGCAACGAACCATCCAAATAGCATAAATCTTTGTTAGGAACAGCAAACTTCGGTAAAGAAGACAAGACATCTTGTATCTCCTTCTCTCTTCCTTCCTCCTTCAACCTCTCAATGATAGACTTTCTGTTGTCCTTCTTTATAGAGCAATTCTTATAGGCAGCTTCCTGATAATACTTACATACAGACACACCAAGATTTCTACTACCCGAGTGAATCACAAGATATTTCAATCCTTCTTCATCGACATCTATTTCGATGAAGTGGTTACCACCGCCCAAAGTTCCTATAGACCTCAAAGCATATCTTGTATCAAAACACTTAGCCTTAATACCATCCAAGATACCAGACCCCATGTGCTCTACAAAGTCTGTCACAGTATCATTCACGCTAAATCCAGAAGGAATATAGTTATTGATAACCTCATCAAGTCTCTCTAGGTTGACATCATCTTTTCCAAGACAAATCACCAACATTCCACAGCCGATGTCCACACCCACCGTGTTAGGTATCACACGACCACGAATCTTAATCACAGTGCCGATGGTGCATCCAGTTCCAGCATGCACATCAGGCATCACTCTGATTTTACAATCCTTGTAAGCATCCGACTTTGATAGTTCCTCTATCTGTCGTTGAGCTTCATCCTCGATTGTCTTGGCAAAGACCTTCACGTTTTCTTTCATAAGTGATATTTTTTATATGTGTACTATCCATTCTTTACCCATCCCCTATAAGGAGAGGGCAGCAGGCGAAGAAAATTTTTATATAAATTATCAACTACGATTAAGCAGTAAATTATCTTCACCATAGCCTACATAGGACTAAGTTACCCACTTAGTTTTGTTCATTCATGTAGGGGTATTCCTTACGGAAGATGGGCGCCTGTTGTTAATGGATGGAACAGAGCAGGTCTTACCTACACAAATATATCCTACTAGACTGAGCAGTTTTATATATCGGTTGATAACTCCGAAGAGGACTGCACGGATTGAACCTCGATGTCTCGTCAAAAACTCAGGGATATAAAAAAGAACCCCCAAGTGCTGGTTACGGCAGCGACTCAGGGATTCATATCTTGTAGGTGCTATGCACCATGAAAGGAGGACTACTTTAGTCATGCCAACCGTAACTTTGACGCTGCAAAGATAGAAACAAAAAATGAAACCACCAAATGTGTAAAAATGTGAATTTGTAAAGATACTGCACTCGGCTATATAATAGTTATATAATGGATATATAATGGCTATATAAAGGTTTAATCTGTTAATCTAAGTTAAAGTGCATTTCGCTTTTGATACTCATGTGTTACTTATTCGATATACTGAGAGATAGTTTAGTTTTTTAAACAATGTTTTGTTACCATTTTGTTACTCATAAAAACATGTAGCTTTTTCAATATATTGATTTTCAATTACTTATATAATACATAATTATCTTTCGCATGTTTTTGTATAATATGTATAGGGTTGCCCGAGAGGGTAGCCCTTTATATATCTATTATATATCTATTATATAGCCTATCAGCGAGTTACGATTTCCAGATAGCACAAAGCAAAGCCACGGCTCTATAATAGCTATATAATAGATATGTAAAAGTTATGTTACTATTTTGTTACCAAAAACTTGTGAGTAACAAAAAAAATGCTTATCTTTGCAGCGAGTAACAAAAATATAAAGTTATGGGACGAAAAAAGACCTATGAGAAAGAACCTGTCACTATCAGATTCAAGCAACTCGCCAACGGTAACAAGAGCATCTATCTAGACATATACCTAGAAGGGAGGAGAAAGTATGAGTTCCTGAAGCTCTATCTCGTGCCAGAAGTGGGTAGAAACAAGTCGGCTGCACGACAAAAGAACTTGGAGACCATGAGCGTAGCCAATGCCATCATGGCGCAGAGAGTGCTAGACATCAAGAATGGAAAGGCAGGCATCATAACTGGAAGGGGAAAGATGAGACTTGTGGAATGGATAGACATATTCAAGGCTGCAAAGGAAAAGACCGCCAAGTCAAAGGAATCATCCAAGACAGTAGAGAACATGAAGAAACACCTCATCAAATACAAGGGCGAATCGGCACTGATGAGCGACATCGACAAGAATTTTTGCCTGGGATGGATAGACTACCTTAAGCATGCAACCAAGCGAGGAGGCCAACCCCTCAGCCGCATCACCCAAAATGTATACCTCACTTGTTTTGGCACAGCACTCAACAAGGCAGTTCGAGAAGGAGTAATAGCCATCAATCCGCTAACTCAGATAGATGCCAGCGAGAAAATCAGGACACCCGAGAGCGAGCGAGTGTACTTGGACATAGACGAAGTGAAAAGACTAGCATCCACCGAATGCTACTCCATCCTCACCAAGCAAGCCTTCATGTTCTCTTGTTTCTCTGGGCTGAGAATATCGGACATCAGAAAGCTAAGATGGTCTGACATAGAGGAAGTAACCGACACGGACGGGCGAAAGCAATACCGCCTATCAAAGGTTATGGAGAAGACACAGAGAGTGGTAAGCTACCAACTGTCAAACGAAGCCGTAAAATGGCTACCCGAGCGAGAAGGAGAACTGGTATTCCAAGACCTCTGCAAGCAATCCAACCTCAATCACCACATCAAGGTATGGGCAGAGCAAGCAGGAATCACCAAGAACGTCTCATTCCACACAGCCAGACACACCTTCGCCACGATGATGCTCACGCTTGGAGCGGACATCTACACCACCAGCAAGCTACTCGGTCACTCTCGAATCTCGACCACCGAGATTTATGCTAAGATAATAGATAAGAAGAAGGACGAGGCAATGGGTCTCATAGATAAGTTCTTCGATAAATAACCCAACATAAGCCCTACTGCATCACGGTTAAGCAGCAGTTATGATATACACCGTATTAAAGAACAATGGATGGGGAGGTTTCCATGATGAAGGAGAATTCGACACCCTGAGAAAGGCTAGAGCCTACTGCAAGGCTATGACCAAAGGAAAGGAGAAGGTAGAAGGCACAAAACAGAGCGGAAGAAGTGTCTTCTGGTTTGAGATTTACAAAGGAGAGGTAGAGATTGACGGCGAAGATGCCTATCCAATAGAAACCACAGATGAGTACTATGTATAAATTAAACTAAAGGCATCGAGCACTACACCCGATGCCTTTTGTTATTTCACTTTTCTAGTTGGGAAAATATTTTTTGCTAGTTGGGAAAGTTAAACTTTGTAATTCATATTTGACTAATAAATAATAGTTGTAACTTTGCATCTATGAAAGATTTTTTAGCAGACCATATTGACCAGATAGTAACTGCAATCGGTATTATTTGCTGGACATATAACATAATCGTTATTTTAGGATGGTTTCTTTAAAAAACTCATACAAGTCCTTGGCAAAAGCAGTTACGAGAGCAGTAATCAGTATTCCGATTACTGCTAAGATATATCCGTATGCCTTGGAAAGCAACGTTGTCTTAAACTTACTATTTCTCCACAGTTTAGGAATCTCGTTCTTTCCCAAAGGAGAGGTAGAATATACTTCACGCACCTCCTTGCTAGACATTCCTATCCCATAGTCCTGATAATTATCACCTCGCAGTTCCTTTATTGTACCATCCATCCAAGAACGACTCTCATGAGTATGCTTGCACACTACATTCCAAAGGTTTCTGTTCTTGAAAGATTTACGATGCAAATACTTTAAAAGAACATATAACCTATGCTCGTTAGTAATTTCAACCATCACAGCCCTAGCTTATTCTTCAAGAGTTTACCAACAAAACTGGCAACCATAGTAGAAACAGCAAAGTCACCAAAGACAAAGCCCTTGTTTGGCTCTAGAAATTGAGCTTCAATGACAATAAGAACTACCATACACACCACAAAGGATATTACAACGGCAGCATATCTAAACACCATCTTAGCAACTGTCTTGCTGTCTTCTTTTACACTCGAAGTTTCACCTTCTTTTCTGTTAACTCTCAATGAGCTATACATAAAATAAATAGCAGCTATCACTATGAAAGCTACAAATACATATACAATTTCTTTAGGCATACCTCACCACATTTTAATTATCCGACATTTCTCTTACCAATAACACCGCCAAGGCTATTTAGCAAAGAGTCATAGCACTCCTTTATTGATTCATATTTAGCCTTCCAAATAGACTCCTGCCCAGAACTAACAGACTCTTGGTTATTCAAAATCGTATCAATTTGATTAACCTTCATATTACCAATTCCACGTAAAAGCCACTCAGCGGAAATATCTGGATAAGCCTTCAATACTCCTTCGATAAGTTTGGCAGAAAGTGCTTGTTCACCTTTCAACTGTCTCCAAAAGGTTGTTGCATCCATACCTATCGTTTTTGCAAAAGCCGCCTTACTAAGTTTAGTATCCAGCAAAACATAGCCAACTCTTTGTATTATAGTTACTTCCATAATTATACATAAATTTAACATGGTTAAACATTGCAAATCCGATAAAAATAATTGCGATTTCGCTTTGTTATTATCTCGGAAACGCTTATCTTTGCACTCGAAAACGAAACAAAAACGTTTCAAGAACGAAATTAGAATGTTTTCGATGGCAAAAATAAACAAAAAAAATGATATATGCAAGCAAAAACGCAAAAAATTATTTCGATTTCGATAAAAAATCGTGATAAGCTAAAAAAAAAATACCAGTGTTCGCAATCTGCAATCTATAATGCGTTAGCCTATAGAACAATGAATAAGCGAGCTGGACTGATTAGACAAGATGCTCTTAAAAACTTTGGGGGTATAGAAGTCGAAAAACCTATCTTTAATTAATAAAAAAAGGAGGTAAGTATGAATGAAATCGTTTACAGAGGTCAAAGCGACCAACCTCTAACAAATAGCTTACTGGTTGCAGAGGTGTTTGAAAAGCCTCACGATAATGTTCTGAAAGCTATCAGAAAGATACTCCAAGGGGGTGTCGTTAAAAATGACGAGACCCCAATGTTCGAGGAAACAACCTACATCAACGAGCAGAACAAGCAGAGCTATCCAATGTTCATCATGAACCAAGATGGATTCACTCTCCTAGCGATGGGGTTCAACGGAAAGAAGGCGATGGAGTTCAAGTTGAAGTACATCGAAGCCTTCAACCGAATGAAGAAAGAAATCGAGGCAAGCAAGCCATCCGTCCCTCAGAACTATCTCGAAGCTCTCAAATCTCTGGTCAAGGCAGAGGAAGAGCGAGAGCAGCTAGCCTTGGAGAACCGCAAGCAGCAACAGGAGATAATCACTATCAGCAAGGCGAACGCAGAGCTAGGCAACAAGATAACGGAAATGCTCCCAAAGGTAAGCTACTACGACCAAATCTTGCAGAGCACAGCCACAATGACCGTCACCCAGATTGCTCAGGACTACGGAATGAGTGCAGTGAAGTTGAACAAACTCTTGGAGGAGATGAGAATCCAGTACAAGATGAGAGGTCAGTGGATATTGTACAGCCAGTTCTTGCAAGGCGGATATGTACACAGCCGAGCGGTTGACATCGTTCGCTCAGACGGAAGACACGATGTGAAGTACAACACCGAGTGGACAACGAAGGGAAGAATTTTCCTTTACGATTCACTCAAAGCGAAGGGCATTCTCCCCTTGATAGAGCAGGAATGCACCCCCAGCGTTAAGGGCACTGATAGACCAGAGCCGACAAAGCCCACTGCCAGCAGCCCTACCCAGTCAACCATTAATTTCAAAGAGTGAGCCTATGAACGAGGAGATTAAAGCCCAGCTAGACCGCATCGAGCAGTATGCGATGATAGCAGCCAAGACGATGCTCAACATCAAGGAGGCATCCTTCATCCTTGGACTCAGCGAGCAGAGTGTCCGCAACAAGGCACGTAGCCATGAGATTTCGTGTTACAAGCCCAACCACAACTCGCTCTACTTCAAGAAGTCGGAGCTAGAGGAATGGATGATGCAGAACCGCTCCAAGAGCATCAAGGAGATAGAATCAGAGGCAGCAGCCTATTGTGTAACCCATTAAAACAGATAAGAATATGTTCCAGACATTCGCATTGATATTCGCAGCAATCGCTTTCGTGGTTGCTGTCAGCGAAATGATAAACTACTTCAAGGAAGTAGGCAAGTAAAAGGAGATACCAATCTTGCAATTTTCATATACCATAAGATTTAGTTTAAAAAGTCAGCGCAAGTAGTTCAGATGGTAGAACGGAAGGTTCATCGCCTTCAAGGTCGGTGGTTCGAGTCCACCCTTGCGCCCCACTCGCCCGATACCGAGGCATCATGTCGGATAGGATAAACCTTCCTAGAGAGGTACACGCAGCCAAAAGCAGCGCAGTTAACTACAGATTGCGCCTAGACGTGGAAGTAGCAGGACGATTACCACACCATTCACTTGGTGTATCGTGGAAAGTCTTGGAGTTGATAGATGGTCAGTCCATCGTGGTGAAGAAGCAGTCCTCATGCCGAGACCCTTACATGATATTAAGGTAGCGAGAGGTTCGGAAGCGCACCTATATACAATCAAAGGTTCTAATGCAGCCAGCACGTTAGCCATTTCGTTTTTAGGTTGTTAGTTGAATAAGTTCATAAAAACAGATATATCAACAGATGTATGCGATTGCAAGTGCTGGGAGTCCTAAGCCTCCAATGGAATGCAGAAGGGAACTAAAGGAGTGATGGAGTTGGAAGCTCACGTAGGAACGTCACTCCTTTTGGGAGCACGGTGGAATCAAAAGCCTGGGAACGTACTCCCTTTTCTTAAGGACATACAATTTGCATAATAATAAACCATCATCTTTTACATGAATGTAATTTTTTGTATTCATAGAAAAGTCGATTACCTCCATGGTTCGTGAGAATAGTGGAGTTTTTATTAATCTCAAAAACATCATCAAACATGACAACATTCAGAAAGAAAGGCTGTCACGATTGCTTATTATTAGCCGTCTGTGACAATCCGAAAGCCCACCGCCAGAGCGACTATTGTTGCAAGCAATGGGAATACAGATACGAGTAACAAACCCTCTAATATATAAGGTATATGAAAGAACTTATAACGATTCAGTCAAAGCTGAAAGCACCGAAGTCACAGTTCAACCGCTTCGGCAATTACAAGTATCGCAAGGCAGAGGACATCTTGGAGGCTGTCAAGCCACTCCTCTCCGAGCAAGGTTGCACTCTCATCATCACCGATGATATAGTAATGGTAGGCAATCGCATCTACGTGAAAGCCACCGCCACCATCAAGAATGGCAAGGGAGACACCGAGACCACCACAGGCTTCGCCAGAGAGGAAGAGACCAAGAAGGGAATGGACGGTAGTCAGATTACAGGAGCAGCATCATCCTACGCTAGAAAGTACGCTCTCAACGGACTTTTCGCCATTGATGATAACCAAGATTCCGACACCACCAATGTCGGAGAACATCAGCAGCAAGCCAACCAGCAGGGCAACACCCCACAACATACCGCCCCTCAATACAATCCCAACGACCTCAACGAGGCACTAGGCTACCTCAGCCGTTGTACCACCCGAGACCAAATAGTATGGGTGATGAACACATATTCACCGCTCACCACCAATCCTCAATTCATGCAAGCAGCATCAGCCAAGAGAAAGGAACTAGGAATATGACAACAAGCACAAAAGAAATCACACTCGCTAAGAGCAAAGTAGTATTCGATGAAGCCGCACACACCTACCATCTTAACGGAAAGCAACTTCAAGGCATCACAGGAACGCTCATCAAGCGAGCCTTCCCCGACACCTACAAGGGAATCCCCGAAGCTGTGCTCAACAAGGCAGCAGAGCGAGGCGGAATGATACACAACTCCTTCGAACTCTTCTGCACCGTCTTCGATGCCGACATCAAGCAGTACCCCGACCCATCCGAGGAGATACAGGCTTTCCACTCCATGCTCCTCTCCTACGACCTCCACCACGTGGAGAGCGAGTATCTCGTCACCGACTTCACCCACTTCGCCAGTGCAATAGACGGTATCTTTGCCGACAGCGAGGGCAACATCTATCTGGTGGACTACAAGACCACCTCCACCCTCCACTACGACAACGTCTCCCTCCAGCTATCCATCTATGCCAAATGGTTCGAGCAGATGAATCCCGAACTTAAGGTCAAGGAGCTAGTCTGCATGTGGTTCAAGAACGGACAGAGCAAGTTCCAGCCCCTACCCCGAGTTGACGATGGCAAGATAGAGGACTTGATTTCCGCCTACCTCAATGGCGATGAAGGCTACCACTACGAGGTGGAGATTCCCGAGCAGTTCTCAGCCTTGGAGCAGGAATACCTTCTTGTCACCGCCCGAATGGATGCCCTCAAAATCCGTCAGGAAGAAGTCAAGAAACAACTCATGCAGATGATGCAGCAGAACAAGCAGAAGAGCATCAAGACCTCCTATGCCAGCTATGCCTACGTACCATCCTCCAAGAAGCAGACCTTCGACACCAAGTTGTTCAAGGACACCGAACCCGACCATTACGAGCACTACTTGAAGGAGACCGAGACCAAGCCATCCATACGTATAACACTCAAAAAAGAATAATAAGATATGAACATCGCATTTACAGGCAAGATTATTGCCGCAGAGCCTTATCAGCAAGGCACATCGCAACGAGGCACCCAATGGTGCTCACAGAATTTCGTGATAGAGGAGTTGAACCAGCAATACCCATCCCGAGCCGTCTTCCAAGTATATGGCTCAGACAAGTTGCAGCAACTCAATATCCAAGTAGGCGAGGTAATCACCGCCCACCTCTCCCCGAAAGCCCACCAAGGCAAGGACGGACGATGGTTCAACCAACTAGACTGTTGGAAGGTGGAACGCTTTGGCGCACATCAGCCTCAGCAATCCTACCAGCAGCAACCGCAGACCTATCAGAGCGCAGTCGGTCAGACCGCCCAAGGCTATCAGCAACCACCGCAGCCACAAGGTCAGCAGTTTCCTCCACAAGTCAACGCAGCAGGTCAGCCGATTAATCAGCAGCCTACATCTGGTGGAAGTCAGCCGCAGCAAGGCGGCCTCCCTTTCCCACCAATGAGTTAAGCAATACAATCATCATAAGGTATGGAAATCCATCTTGTCAGAACCTCTCTTGGTCTCCAAGCCTACAGCGATGAAGACTATGAGAACCTACAGAAGATTAAGGTAGGCTCAGTGGTCAAGGCGAAGATAGTGCAGCCCCGAAACGTCAAGTTCCACCGCAAGTTCTTCGCCCTAATCAATGCGGCATGGGACTGTCTCACCGAGCGGCAGCGCATCAACCTCCGCTCTAGGGAGACCTTCCGTGAGCAGCTTCTTATCACCTCAGGTTTCAGCGAACCGCTCTTCGACCTCAATGGTCAGAAGTTCTTGGAGCGAGCCAAGAGCATCAGCTTCGCCAAGATGGACGAGCCAGCCTTCAACGAAGTATATAATCGTGTTCTTGATACCATCCTCACTATCCTCATAGCCGATGGAGTATCAGAAGACCAATTCAATAACATCTTAAAAAATTATAGTTAGAATCATGACACGCAGAAACAACAAGCGCAACGCAAGACGTGAGCGCAACCACAACACAAACCGCAAGCATAGCGAAGAGCAAGCAGCTAATATAGCAGCATCCATGGCAATCGGTGCTCTTATGGGCAAGATGTTCGGCACGCTTCCTGAGTCACTTTGCCAAGTACAAGAAAAGTTCGAGAGCATCAAGCACACCGATGATAAGCCTTTCAGCGGCATTCGAAAGGTTTCCAACAACCATCTGGAGACAGGAGTAATCGTCCCAGCCGATGGTTCGGCAGCAGAAATAAAGATTCCCGACAACTTAGAGGTATTCATCAGCGAGGATGGCAAGCCGATGATACGCAAAAAGGTGGAAGGCAATCCCAACGTCAAGAAAGAAGTAGACGAACCTATCACATATTACAAACTGTCCAAGGACTTGTTTCTGGGCACTAAGCCTTACTACTGGAACGTCAACACCGACATCGAGTCCGAGACTATCGACACCTACGAGTGCAATGCCGAATTCGTCTCACTCTTCAACTGCAACTCAGAGGCACAGGTCAAGCGACTGATGGCAACCAATAAGTTGCAGAACATCGCCATCTGGCTCAATAATGGCTGGCATCCAAATTTCAACAATGGCAACGAGAAGAAATACTTCATCATCTGCACAGGATATGATAAGTACACAGTAGCATACAATACTTATTGCCAGTCTAGCGACATCTATTTCAAGACCGAGGAGCTAGCCAAGAAAGCCATCGACATCATGGGTGAGCAGTCCCTTGCCGACCTCTTCAATACCAACTGGTAATTCCTATGGCAACACTCAAAGAACTTCTTGCCATGCAAGACAAGGGAATTGAGAAGAAGAAGCCACGCAAGCGTTCCCTCAACGAGGAACACTACATGCAATGTGCCGAGGTCAGGTATATGCGAGCCAAGCATCCTGACCTCTCCCACATCTTCTTTTCCGTCCCCAACGGTACAAAGCGCACCACCCTACAGACACAATGGCTAAAGGAAGAAGGTCTGGTGCCTGGAGTGAGCGACATGATTCTGCTCAAACCCAACTCCCAGCACGGTTATCTCTGCATCGAAAACAAGACACCCAAGGGCAAGCAATCGCCCGAGCAAGTCCTTTTCCAAGAAGCAGTAGAGCAGAACGGAGGCAAGTACATCATCATCCGCTCACTCGATGAGTTTATGAAAGCAATCGAACAATATCTAAACGGAGAACTATGAACGAAATAGAAAAAGCTATCCAACTCCTAGAGGAAAATGGTTACAAGATAACCCGACCACCCAAGCTAGTCAAGGACGAATACACCTTCGCCAACGCTTGGAATCTCTACCAGAAGAAAGTGGGCTGCAAGGATAAGCTAGAGAAGAAATGGAACTCCATGTCCCTCAAAGACCGAAAGGCAGCTACCGAGTTCATCCCTTCCTACGTCCTCTCCACCCCCGACAAGCAGTTTCGCAAGAACTTCCAGACCTTCCTCAATCAACGAGGATGGGAAGACGAAATCCTAGGAGCTACCCCACCGCCAGCCGTTCCTCCAACCACCACCGAGGAAGAAAAGCCAATCGGTGAGCGATGGAAAAATGCGCAGCACCAAGATACCACCGCAAGCCAAGACAGCGAGTGCAAGCGAATGCTAGGTCTCATAGAGCTAGTCAAGCAAAACCCTCAGTCCTCAGCCCGACTGTCACTCATGGGATATTACAAGCGAGGCTACCTACAAGAGCTAGGCATCAGTTGGCAACCATAAACCACATTTCTGTTTACCTATATGATAAATACGAATCAGTACAACAAAGAGCATCCACTTCGGGTCTTCGAGGCCTTCGCAGGATATGGCTCTCAATCTCTCGCCCTCAAATACCTAAGGTTATCCCACCCTGATTTCGACTTCAAGGTAGTGGGCTTCTCCGAGATAGAGCCGTCAGCCATCCAAGCCTACCGTCTCCTTCACGGATGGGACGCACCCAACTTTGGCAACGTAGCCCTCATCGACTGGAATCAAGTTCCCGACTTCGATTTCATAAGTTGGTCTTCTCCTTGCCAAGACTTCTCCACCGCAGGACTTCGCCAAGGAGCGGATGAAAACAGCGGCACACGCTCCTCCCTAATATTCCAAGAGAAGAGAATGCTGCAAGTCAAGCATCCCAAGTACATCATGCTGGAGAACGTCAAAGGTCTCCTCACCCAGAAAATGCGCAAGTACTTCTTCCGCTATCTCCAAGACCTAGACAGCTTCGGTTACACCTCCTTCTACAAGGTGCTCAATGCCAAGGACTATGGAATCCCACAGAATAGAGAGCGCATCTTTGTTATCTCCATCCTTCGCACCGATGCAGACCCTCACCCAGAGTATCACTTCCCATCCCCTCAGAAGCTCACCACCACGGTGGAAGACCTCCTAGAGGACGATGTGCCACCCGAGTATTTCCTTTCCAGCAACCTCTTGGAAAAGTATCTCACAAAGACCGACATCAATGAATCCATCAAGACCCTCTACCCCGAAGATTTCGATACCCAAGACCGCTGATGGTTGCAGCCCTACCATCACATCATCCTTCGGAATGGGCATAAGCATCGCCAACCTATTGGGGGTTAACCACTTCCCTAAGGGGGGGGGTATTGATAATCAAAAAGATAGAATGAGAAAGTTATTAATCAACCCAAATTCGGGGGGGGCTATCTCGCACCATCCGAACCAGCTATTACAAGGCAGGGTTTGCCAACTATATCCACGACGATGGCAGAGCAGCCAACGCAGTCTTAATCATCCAAAAGTTATGAGCTACGACAAAATTATAAAGCTAGCCGACCTCAATATCCCAGGCAGGTTCGAGCAGCAGAACCGAGTCTATTCCACCCACGGAATCTCTCCCACCCTCAATTCAGCCATGGGACACGGAGGAAATTGCGTACCAATGCTTTTAATCATCAATCGCTTATGAATAAAGAATTAATCTATAAAGCCCCCAACGGTCAGCGATACTCCATCCAAATCCGAAAGTACACTCCTCGTGACTGCTTTCGTCTCATGGGAGTCCACGACCCCGACATCGACCGTCTCCTGAGCAAGGAGAAAGATGGCTCACCCATCATCTGCAAGAGCAAGCTCTATGCCCTAGCAGGAAACTCAATAGTAACCAACTGCATGACCGCCATGTTCGAGAAGCTTTTCTTCCCCGATGGGGAGCCATACCACGACAAGACAGGTCAGCTATCACTCTTCTAGCCCTATGAACATCTTTGGATATATCAAGGTAGGCAAGCGAATAAGCCGTGCCCACAAAATGCTCTTCACCCACAAGACCATGGTGCTCTGGTACAAAGGCAATCCCATCATCGGTACTATGCACGATGGTTTGTGGTATCAGCAAGACCAGAACGGAATGTGGGAGCAACTAATGTTCCAGTCCGAGGTAACCCACGTATCATTCTTACCATCGCCCTATGAAGGAAAAGATACTCAGCATCATCGAAGAGCTGCAAAAGGAACGTGAGGCAGCCCACATCGTACCGCCCCACGTCCTCACCTCAGAGATAATCAATCGAGGATGCCACAATCCCTATGCAGCCATCAACGAACTATGCAAGGAAGGCAAGCTCAAATGGTGCAGAACCCTCAACGATATGGCATTCACTATCAGCCGAGAAAGTAAACATTAAACAATACACATTAAACATTAACGAATATGGAAACAAAACCAACCCAGCAGCTTCTAAAGCAAGACATGACCAAGGCATACCAGATAGCAGCCCACCAAGGCTTCTACAAGCCCGACACCGACATCAACCAAGAATTAATGCTCATCATCACCGAAATGGGCGAGGCCATCCAAGCCGACCGCCACGACCTCCATGGCAGCATCGAGCAATACCGCCACTGGCTGTCCACGTCCGATGAGCACGCTTACGAGCGCACCTTGGAAGGCACGGTAGAGTCCGAGTTTGCCGACATCGCCATCCGCATCCTCTCCCTCTTGGGATGGTACGCTAGCAAGGACGGAATCAACCTGATGGATGATGTAACCATCGCCAAGCAGATAGACTTCCACAAGCTGGAGTTCCAACGCTCCATCTGTAATCTCCCCACCGCCATCTACAACATCATCACCCACCTCACCTACTTCCCCTTCTCCTGCTCCCCATCGTGGATGAACACCCTTCGCCTACAGGAGACCCTGATGCAAGTCTTCGCTCTGGCAAGCATGTACCACATCGACCTCTTGGAGCACATCAATCTTAAGATGCAGTATAACGAATCTCGTCCGTACCTTCACGGATGCAATTATTAGAAAGGAGGCCACCTATGAAACAAGCGATGAAAGCCCTGTTCCTAGACATCATGCTCAATGGCAAGTTCATCTGTACCCTAAAGTACAAGTACTGCCCATTGTTCACGATTGATTACAACGAACTCTTGAAGTTCGTGGAGCAAAAGAGACCGACATTAAAAGGTAAACCATATAGAATAA
>DKCU01000014.1 GCA_002451555.1 Candidatus Segatella albertsiae | reverse complement strand
TAACCATTAGATGAATCGACCAACGGCACATTTTTAAAACAAATGTTTGCGGAAGGTGGGGGATTCGAACCCCCGGTACGGTAAACCCGCACGTCAGTTTAGCAAACTGGTGGTTTCAGCCACTCACCCAACCTTCCTAGTTGGACTCATTTCTGAATCAACAAACATTGTTTCTCAAATGCGAGTGCAAAGGTAATACTTTTTTTCTGTTCCACCAAATTTTTCGGAAAGAATTTTTCAAAAAAATGCATTTTTCTTACTTTTTTCTTACTTTTACACTTCCACTCGTCTTTTACACCTTATTAAATATATAAGGAGAAAGACATCAAATCTCCGAACCCGTAAATTGCCCCATAAACAAGATGACTCCTGTACTAGATTCCGTAATCATATAGACAAACGGACGATTGGCATGAAATTCAACACGACGTGGCTCCTCTGGATGAAAAGCGCTCATCGTCATGACAGCAGCGGTCACCGCAGCAGCCTTGGTGCCCTCCTCACTCACCTCGATCTTTGCTTTCTGCAACATTTTAGAAACCATGAAGCCGCCATCAGCAAAACGAGAGAAGTTGGCAGAACCGCCAAACATACTTGGAGCACCCAACTTGCTGATGATGTCATTCAAAGGCAAGTCGATTTCGCTTGTAAAACGAGGCAATTTCAAATCAACGATGCAATCGTACATCCTATAGCGCAACTCCCTCAACGCCTTTCCATCGAGCGTCCGCATCATCTCATTGATAGATTTGTCCCGATTAGGCAGAAGAACCGTCATCTTGTAAGCACCATTGCCGTAAGGAATCTGTAAAGCTGCAAACATATCATTGTCGGTGTACATATATTTGGCATTGCGATGCATCATATCCACCTTCTTGATGTCACGAGTATAGCCCTGGAAATTCTCCAACTTGGTCAGTTTCTTGTCAAACTTATCACTCCAGGCACCGTTGAAGTAAACAGCGTTCATAATATAAGAAACAGCCAAAGACTCCACTTGGTCTATGATTTTAGGAATCATTCCATTGGTATGGTCGGAACACCACTTGTTTATCTTATTGGCACAAGCAGCCGAAGAGAAGTCAAGACTCTCAATTCCAGCCTGATAAGAGTCACGCATCACCTCGACAAACCCCTTCTTCAAGTTGAAGTGCTTATTGAGAGCGATATAATTGGCGATGTTGATGGTTGTCGCCTTGTCGAAGTTACCGGCGTACTTGATCATCTGTTCGTAGAACTTATTGAGTTGTTCTACTGAGACATCCTTGCATCCGATGGCATTCATGATTTCCTGTCGAGTCAGCCCATCGGCGCCATTAGCAAGCATACCCATCAAATAAACCACACTCATAGGCGAAACCACCTTGGAGTCGAAGCCTGAAACATGTCGGAAAAGATTCACGGCAAACTCATTGTTGCCATCTATCACCTTGCGCTCCTCATTAGTAGGAATGAGATACCCCTCGTCTATGATATGATCGGTCTTGATAGCGACACCATCGCCCACTCCCTTTACTTGATCAGCGTTTTGCATCTTCTTGTTAGAACCGCAAGAAGCCAGCATAAGAGCCATCGACATGACAGCCACATCCAATACTTTCTTTTTCATAACGTCTAATATTATATTTAACAAAATGGTTTACCAATAAAAACAAAACTTTCACCTGCACCTTGCACACACCAGAATCTTTTAACTTCTATTAAATGAGATTTGTATATTTTTTTCGCAAGCGAAAGCAGAAAACCAAACAAGAGAACAACCCATCGCTGCCTAGAAGAAAACAAATTCTTGGGCAGACAAAAATCTTTTCCTGCGCAGAGAAGAATTTTTCACTGCGCAGGAAAAAACAGAACTAGTCCAAGGAGTAGTGTTTCCCCGGCCTCACTCAACCTACAACAAACCGGAGGGAAGCAACAATCTTTGTAAAACAAAATAACCATAAAACCAAATCAGAGACTTCAGCTATCCTCGAACACGACAGTACCTCAAATTGTTAAATCTTTATAAAACATTCGTTTTCAAAGCCCAAAGTTATGGCTATATAACATTTTTATTGTACCTTTGCACTCCGAATGCTCATGTATGGGCAGTTATTACAGAAAAAGTTAAGTTCGTTGGGGCTCAATTAAGTGCCAGCACGTTGCAGGACGCCTCGCGAAAAAAACCGTTTATATAATAAATAATGTACGCAATCGTAGAAATTAACGGTCAGCAGTTCAAAGCTGAGGAGGGCAAGAAGCTCTTCGTACATCACATCAAGGATGTAGAAGCAGGTAAGACTGTTGAGTTCGACAAGGTTTTGCTCGTTGACAAAGACGGCACAATCACTGTCGGTGCACCTACAGTAGAGGGTGCGAAAGTAGTAGTAGAAGTAGTGAACCCACTCGTAAAGGGTGACAAGGTAATCGTCTTCAAGATGAAGCGCCGCAAGGACTATCGCAAGAAGAACGGTCATCGCGCTCAGTTCACTGAAGTAACAATCAAGTCTGTAATCGCTTAAAATTAGGAGGAATTAGAAAATGGCACATAAGAAAGGTGTTGGTAGTTCTAAGAACGGCCGTGAGTCAGCAGCCCAAAGATTAGGCGTTAAGATCTGGGGTGGTCAGTCAATTGTTGCTGGTAACATCATCGTTCGCCAGCGTGGTAACAAGCACTTCCCAGGTGAGAATGTAGCTCAGGGTAAGGATGATACATTGTATGCTTTGGCAGATGGTATCGTTTACTTCCACAAAGGTCGCAAAGACAAGAGCACAGTTTCAGTTCTCTCTCCAGAGGTTTACGCTGAGAAGACCAAGAAAGCTGACGCTTAATTTTTAAAGTTTTAGAAAAACTTATTCCAAACAAACAACATAGAAGCCTGCTCTTATCAAGAGCAGGCTTTCTTCGTTTTATAATGAAAAAAAAAGCGAAAACCTTGGCTATAACAAATATTTTTTGTACTTTTGCCTTCAAAATATAATTTTAAATAAAAAACATATCTTATGCTTACACTTAAACTTATCAGTGAAGAGACTGAACGTGTAGTCAAAGGCCTTGAGAAGAAGCATTTTCCTAATGCTCGCGAGGCCGTGGAGAAAGTATTGGAGTACGACAAAATCCGTCGTGAGGCTCAGCAGAAGTTAGACACCAACAAACAGCAAGCCAATCAGTTTGCCAAGCAGATTGGAGCCTTGATGAAAGAAGGCAAGAAAGAGGAAGCAGAATCCGCTAAGGCTCAAGTAGCAGCCCTCAAGGCAGACGGCAAGGCCTTGGAGGAAATCATGGAGAAGGCTCAGCAAGATATGACCAACGAGTTGCTCGAAATCCCTAACATCCCTTGCGACGAGGTTCCTGAGGGTAAGGATGCGGCCGACAACGTTGTCGTAAAGGAAGGCGGCGTTAAGCCTGACCTTGGTCCTGACGCTCTCTGTCACTGGGACCTCTTGAAGAAGTACAACCTCGTAGATTTCGACCTCGGTGTAAAAATCACAGGCGCCGGTTTCCCAGTCTATATAGGTAAGATGGCTCGCTTCCAGCGTGCCTTGGAGGCATTCTTCCTCGATGAAGCTCGCAAGAGTGGCTACTTGGAAATCCAACCTCCTTATGTGGTCAACGAGGCTTCTGGTCTCGGCACAGGTCAGCTTCCTGACAAGGAAGGTCAGATGTACCATGCCAATCTCGACAACCTCTTCCTCATCCCAACCGCCGAGGTACCTGTCACCAACATTTTCCGTGATGTCATTCTCGATGAGAAAGACCTCCCTATCAAGCGTTGCGCCTACTCGGCTTGCTTCCGTCGTGAGGCAGGTAGCTATGGCAAGGACGTTCGTGGCTTGAACCGTCTGCACCAGTTTGACAAGGTTGAGATTGTACGTATCGATAAGCCAGGTCATTCTTACGAGTCCTTGAAGGAAATGCTCGACCATGTAGAGGGATTGCTCAAGAAATTAGAGTTGCCATACCATATTCTCCGCCTCTGTGGTGGTGATATGAGTTTCACATCTTCTATCTGCTACGACTTCGAGACATGGAGTGCTGCACAACAACGTTGGCTGGAGGTTTCTTCTGTATCCAACTTCGAGAGCTACCAAGCTAATCGTCTGCATTGCCGTTACCGTCACGCTGACGACAAGAAGATTGAGCTTTGCCACACATTGAATGGTTCAGCCTTGGCTTTGCCACGTATCGTTGCCTCTATCTTGGAAAACAATCAGACTCCAGAAGGTATCCGTGTACCAAAGGTATTGGTACCTTACTGCGGTTTCGAGATGTTGGATGACAAGAACTTCGAATAAAAAACGATTTAGAGAAATCTATCTGACATTGATAGAAACATTAGCCTATTCGGCTAACAATATTTAGTACGAGGATAACATCGGCTGCCAGAAATACAGCCGACGTTATCCTTTTGTGTTTTTCGAAGTCGCAATTTACCAACCAAGGAGATAGATATTCCAATACCATTTGTCATATAATCATACAAAAACAATCAACATAAAAACCAAAAGAATAACCCATGAACAAGATTATCAGAAAAATACAATACTCAGAGAAAGTATATCGCTTCGATGTCGAGGCACCATTGATAGCCAAAAGCCGCAAAGCAGGAAACTTTGTCATCATTCGTGTGGATGCCAATAGCGAGAGAATGCCACTGACCATTGCCGATGCCGACATAGCCAAAGGAACCATCACCTTGGTAGTGCAAAAAGTCGGCTTGTCATCCGCTAAACTCTGTGTTCTCAACGAGGGTGACAAGATTCACGATGTAGTAGGTCCGCTCGGCAACCCTACCCATATCGAAAACTATGGTACTGTCATCTGCGCAGGCGGTGGTGTCGGCGTAGCCCCTATGCTCCCTATCATGCGTGCCCTTAAGGCGGCAGGCAACCGAGTGCTGTCCGTCATCGCAGGTCGCAACAAGGAGCTTGTCATCATGGAGGATGAGGTACGTGCTTCAAGCGACGAACTCATCATCATGACCGATGACGGCAGCTATGGCGAAAAAGGCGTGGTTACGGTCGGCATCGAAAAACTCATCAATCAGGAACACATCGATAAGGTGTTTGCCATCGGTCCTCCTATCATGATGAAGTTTTGCTGCCTTTTGACTCAGAAATACAACATCCCTACCGATGTGTCGCTCAACACCATCATGGTCGATGGAACTGGGATGTGCGGCGCATGCCGCCTAACCATTGGAGGCAAGACCAAATTTGTCTGCATCGACGGACCCGAGTTTGATGGTGCCCTGGTCGATTGGGACGAAATGTTCAAGCGTATGGGTACCTTTAAAGATGCAGAGCGTGAGGAGATGGAACACTTCGAGGAGCATCTTGCGACTCTCGAATCCAACAGAAAGAAAGAGACAACAGACGTGGCCATGGACGTAGAGCCAACAGCCGAGAGCATCACTGAACTAACAGACCGTAACTCCGAGTGGCGTAAGCAGTTGCGCAATTCCATGAAAACAAAGGAGCGCACTACCATCGAGAGAGTCAAGATGCCAGAATTAGACCCGGTTTATCGTGCGACCACTCGTACCGAGGAAGTCAATATCGGCTTGACCAAGGAAATGGCATTGACCGAGGCTAAACGCTGCCTCGACTGTCCGAAGCCTACCTGCATGGAAGGCTGCCCTGTCAGCATCAACATCCCATCATTTATCAAGAATATCGAACGAGGACAATTCCTCGCCGCTGCCAAAGTTTTGAAAAACACTTCTGCCCTACCTGCCGTCTGCGGACGTGTATGTCCACAAGAAAAACAATGTGAGAGCAAGTGCATTCACCTCAAGATGAACAGACCTGCCGTAGCCATCGGCTATTTGGAACGTTTCGCTGCCGACTACGAACGACAAAGCGGCAATATTTCTGTCCCTGACAAAGAAGCCGAGAATGGCATCAAGGTGGCAGTCGTTGGCTCAGGTCCTTCAGGCTTGAGTTTTGCTGGCGACATGGCAAAGAAAGGGTTCGATGTCACGGTATTTGAAGCATTGCATGAGATTGGCGGTGTATTGAAGTATGGCATTCCTGAATTCCGCCTTCCTAACGCCATTGTAGATGTCGAGATTGAGAATCTACAGAAAATGGGGGTAAAATTCATCACCGACTGTATCGTGGGCAAGACGGTCTCCGTAAAGGACTTGAACGAACAAGGATTCAAGGGCATCTTTGTGGGTTCGGGAGCTGGTCTTCCAAACTTCATGAACATTCCTGGAGAAAATGCACTCAACATCATGTCCTCCAACGAATATCTGACTCGTGTCAATCTCATGGACGCAGCCAACCCTCACAGCGACACCCCTATCAACCTAGGCAAAAAAGTTGTGGTAGTAGGTGGAGGCAACACCGCCATGGACAGCTGTCGTACAGCCAAGCGACTCGGTGCTGATGTAACTTTAGTATATCGCCGTTCCGAGGCTGAGATGCCTGCACGACTAGAAGAAGTGAAGCACGCCAAGGAAGAAGGCATCAACTTCTTGACGCTCCATAATCCGAAGGAGTACGAGGCTGACGAAAAGGGAGCGGTAAAAGCCGTTGTTCTCGACGTAATGCAACTAGGCGAGCCTGATGCCAGTGGGCGCCGCCGTCCTAAGGCTACAGGCGAGACCGTTACCTTGGATTGCGACCAAGTCATCGTGGCCGTGGGCGTGAGTCCTAACCCACTCGTACCTCAGAGCATCGAGGGATTGGAACTCGGCAGAAAGAACACTATCGTTGTCAACGAGCAGATGCAGAGTTCGCTTTCCGAAATTTACGCCGGTGGTGACATTGTAAGAGGTGGAGCCACCGTGATACTCGCCATGGGTGATGGTAGAAGAGCAGCCGAGAACATGGCGAAGCAACTGACAAAGTAAAATTGCACTTTTTCTGGAAAAAATTTTGATATATTCAAAAAAATTGCTATTTTTGCATCAGAAACAGAACAGGCGTAGCCAAGAGTAAAACTACGTCCTGTTTTTGTTTGTTTTTACAAACATAAAAACAAGGAGAAAGAAATGAACTCTTACGAAACACAAAACTTCAAAGTGCCCAAAGAATCTTCCGATTATCCACAAGCATCAGCCTTTGTTATAAAATCAATCGAGGGAATCATTGAGCAAGCTATCAAAAATGGAGATAACAAAATTATTTTAAATACCAATCTACGACATGGGCTTCCGATGGAAAACATCAATAAAATTGCAGGTCCAATTGTTGAGGCTTGGGCTGACGAATTATTTGAAAATATATCCAATCAGAATGGTAATTCTTGGAATCTAGTCCATTCGGAAGCTTGCTCTCGCCTTGGAATGGCAGATATTATTCTTCAGTTTAAGAAAAAGACAACTTTTGGGTCTGTTATTAGCGCAAACGTTGATTCAAAAGCCACATCAGAAGACTTAGAGAAGTCTGGAAGATCACCTAATATCACATCATATGCAAGAATTAGGTCTGCATATGTTGAAGATGCTGACTTTATATTTATAATACTTTCTCTGAAGCATAAAGTTTATTGCCAAAAGAATACTCAAACAGGGTTAATGGATGGAATCATGGAAGTAGTAAAATACAATGCTTATGATATAAAATATATAAGTAATTCCGATTTAAGTTACAACCCTGCATTAGGAACTGGACAACTTCAAATCAGAGACATTCATTATGTAAATCTTGAAAAAAGAACCACTTGGGATTTTTGCAAACTACTAGACTCCAAGTATCTTTCATCAACAAAAAGAACTTTTGAGGATTGGCTTGCCCTTGCTCAACAATACGGATGGATAAAATGACAAATATTATTTTAGGAGATTGTTTGAAAGAGCTAAAGAATATTGATAGCAATAGCGTTGACTTGATAGTTGCTGACCCACCATATAATGTCGGCAAAGACTATGGTAACAAAAGTGACCAACAAAATTTCGACAATTATCTATCATTTTCCAAAGAATGGCTCACAGAGTGCCATCGCATCCTCAAGGAGAATGGCACCATTTATGTGTTCATAGGCTTTAGGTTTATCTCCCATCTATACAAAATACTCGAACAAGATTTAAAAATGAATTTTGTGAATTGGATTAGTTGGCATTACACTCAGGGAATTGGCAAAACCAAAGGTTTTTCGCCAAGACATGATGATATTTTAATGTTCTCCAAATCTGCTAGTTATAAATTCAATCTAGACAGCATTAGAATTCCTCAAAAATATTACAGAAAAATCAACAATATGAGAGGGGCTAACCCAGGAGACGTTTGGGAGGTTTCTCATATACATTATTGCCAAAAAGGGCGTCAACCACATCCTACACAAAAACCAGAAGCAATTATCGAGAGAATGGTTTTAGCCTCTAGCGATGAAGGAGACCTAGTTGTTGATCCATTCAGTGGTAGCGGAACAACACTTAGAGTATGCCAACAATTAAACAGAGAAGCTATCGGTATAGAACTTAACGAAGAATACGTCGAACAGACAAAAGAAAGATTAAAACGCCCTTTTAATGGATTTGATAGCATTGATGAAAGGATGTTGCGCATACCAAATGACTTGAATGATATTAAAATTAGGAATGAGTATATTAAGAACCATATAAAATGGTTTTTAAAAAACCACCCTGATAGAGTAAATGCTTTCTTGGATGACGTAAAGGCGAAATATGCAAAGAAAGCACATGGAACTCAATTGGAACTTGCATTTGGAGATTAGTTGTTTCCTTTTTTGCGCATTATCAAATATAATCTACAAACTTTTTGATAGGAAATTTGTATTTTCCTATCAAAAAGTTTGGGAATTTCATTTTTTACGCATACCTTTGCAGAACAATAACAACATTTATAACCCTCAGAATGATATGAGACAGCTGATACTATACGTCGCCTTCATCTTATCCATGGTTCTTGGTAACTATGGAAAGATGTCAGCTGCCATAACTTCTACACAAGATTGCAGAACTGAGGATAGAGTTCAGAAAGTAGAGCAAAAGGAAAACCACCATGAAGCCCAACTGGATGATGCCTCTCAGCTAGCCTACCGTATATGTAGCAGTCGCCCACAACGACTATTGCCTAACGGCAATATCCAAAGCTGTCACGGCAACCACAAAACGGCAAGTAGATTGGTTTTTAATAGAACCCGATTTTTATCATCTCTTTTAGCTACTTTGTCGGGGGGAATGGAGACTTTCCGCAAGAAAACAGTCCCCATCCGCTTTGATGTCGCCAGCAAATATTATGTCATTTGCCTGCGGCATCTCCGTTGTTAGCACTTATTCTTCACTTTTATTTTTCAAGTATTCTATCGTATGAAAGTTTTTCACACGATACGTCTGTCGTTTGCCCGTTACCATTTAACGTACACGACAGGAGTCTTTACACCCCTATACTAAAAAACAGCTCAATATAAACAATAGATAAAGAATAAGTAATCAAGATTATAGCAATATGGCTAAGATCAATCATTTAGAAATGGGTGACTATGTCATGTCACTCGAAGATATTCAAGTAAAGAAGAGTTTCATGGGATTGAGTACTAAACTCATCTACAAGCCAACCAACAGTGTAATCAAGATAAAAGAGAAAGAATATTCCGTTGAGGATGGCAGGAAATTGGAGGAACTCCTCTCTACTTCCCCAGAGAGCATGGAAGCTACCATAAACAACCTGTCCGTTTCCTCCATCGGAATGGGCAATGCCAAGTTGCAAGCTTGCCTCTCAGACGATCATCAATTTGCCGCCGTCCAACTCCTTACCTTCAAGGACTTCGACTATCAGCCAATCAGCGATGTCAAGGTATATACAGGCAAGACTGCCGAGGCTTTCACGAAATTGTTATAAAGTTTTCCCAAGAGGATGCCCCAAAAAACAGAGGCAACCAAAGAGAGTTGCTCTCATATCATACAAAAGCGGTAGTTGCCAGATTTTGCAACTACCGCTTTTTCTTCTATTTATCTTTTGGGAAGGGATATTTACCCCAAAGTTTCAATATAAAATATCCTACTAAGTCGCCGATACCGACACCCAAGAAATATTGGTACGTCGTCACTTCGGCACTCTTGGCAAATATTGCAGGAAAGACCAGCATAAAACCAAGGACAGCCGTTTCACGTTTCATCGTACTCAGATTCTTGCCGATGTCCCTACTCCAAAAATATGCGCCTGGATAAAAGCCGTATGCCAGCAACATCATGTGAATCACACCTGTCTTCACGAAAAAGAAAGCTGTCGCTACCGAAGCCATCCAGGTAACCGTAATAAACATAAAATACCAAAACCTTTGATCGTCATTCATTGCCTTATATGATTATAGTTTTGAACAGCCTCAGCTAATTGTTCCAATGCTTGTTTTAAGACACTGCGAGGACACGCTACATTCAGTCGCATAAACCCTTCTCCGCCAAGACCAAACATCTCGCCATCATTCAGTGCCAAATGAGCCTTGTCTATGAAAAGGTCAAGCAACTGCTCATGGTTGAGTTCCAAATCACGGCAATTGAGCCATACCAAGAAAGAAGCCTGTGGTCGCAAAGGACGAACACCCACTATATGCTCACGGCAAAAATCTTCCACAAATCGTACATTTCCTTCTATATAAGCAAGCATCTGCTTACGCCACTCCTCACCATGACGGAAAGCAGCAATAGTTGCAATCGGCGCAAAGAGCGTTGGCTCATCCAGTTCGTTGGCCACCAACCAACCATAGAATTTCTTACGAATCTCCCCGTTAGGAACGATGGCATAGCTACTTATCAACCCAGCGATGTTGAAGGTCTTTGTAGGAGCCTGGAAAGTAATGCTGATGTCACGAGCCTTATCCGAAACAGAGGCAAAAGGAATATGCTTGTGCCCGAAAATAGCCATATCAGCATGAATCTCATCGGAAATCACAATCAGATGATGATCATAGCAGAAATCTGCCAATCGCAGCAACGTCTTTTTATCCCATGTGATTCCCCCTGGATTGTGAGGATTGCAAAGTATCAAGACCTTACATTTATCATCATACACTTCCGCCAAGTTGTCGAAGTCCATCTCGTAGTAACCATCCTCACGCATCTTGAGCGGATTGAAGACCACCTCCCTGCCATTGCCTTCTGGGGTAAGTCGGAAAGGATGATAGACAGGCGGTTGGATAATCACCTTCTCATCTTCCTTAGTAAACACGTTGACCACCAATCCGATACCTTTGACGATGCCTGGAATAAACTTGATCCACTCTCGCCTCACATCCCACTGATGGTGGTCATGAATCCAATCAATGATAGATGGCATAAAATCCTCAGGCTCCACGGTATATCCGAATAGAGAATGTTCCAAGCGAGCTTTCAAAGCATCAGTGATAAAAGAAGGTGTCTCGAAATCCATATCAGCGACCCAAAGAGGGAGAAGGTCACTTCTCCCCCACCGTGGCAGCAACGCCTCGTGCTTAAGATCACCACTACCAGAGCGGTCTATCACCTTATCAAAATTGTATTTCATCTAAATTCTAAAATTATAAAATATAGGCGGAAGAATTCTTCATTTCATTAGAATTCTTCACCCTTCGGTTCTTCACTCTTCACTTAACCCAATGCCTGCTTGATATCCTCGAACAAGTCTTCGACATCCTCCAAGCCAATACTAAAACGTATGGTAGTATCCAATACATCCATACTCTTTCGCATTTTCTCAGGGAATCCACCAAAGATGGTGCTGGCAGGATGAATCGCCAAGGAACGATTGTCGAACAAGTTGGTGGCACGATGAATCAGTTTCAAACTATTGATGAAATCAAAACATGCCTCCTTACTTTCTAAATCGATGCAAATCATTGCTCCTGCCGTCTTTCCAAACTGCTTAACAGCCAACTCATGGTAAGGATTATCCTCCAAACCGACATAGTTGACACGCTTAATCTTTGGAAGGGATTGCATTTTTTTTGCCAATTCCAAAGCATTGGAAGACTGTACGCGATAACGAGCATCCAACGTCTCCAAACCTATAGTCTGCATATAAGCCACCTGCGGAGTCATATAAGCACCAAAGTTGAATAACATCTCGCCATAAAGACGCTTGGCAAAGTCCTTGTTGTATTCTGTGCCATAGTCTATGACTAGACCACCCAGTGAAGTTGCGCCTCCACTGACATACTTGGAACTAGAAACCACCTCAATATCCACACCAAGTTCCTTGGCTGAGAACTGAGTAAAAGGAATGATAGTCGTGTCTGCCACCAAAGGCACATTCTTGGCATGAGCCAAATCCGAAAGAGCCTTTAAATCTGCCACTTCCAATTGTGGGTTGGTGATAATCTCCAAAAATATGCAACAGGTGTCATCATCTATTGCTTCGTTCACTTTATCAAGGTCGGTGAGATCAACAAGATGCGTTTTCACCCCAAATCGACGCAATGTACTGAAAAGCAGAGCGAAAGTATTGCCGAAGAGATGTTTGGAAGTAACTATATTCTTACCTTGGGAAGCCAGTGCCAACATCGTGTTGCTGATGGCAGCCATACCAGAATTAAAAGCAGTGGCATGAGATGCACCAGTAAGGGCAGCCACACGACGTTCCAAATTAGTAACTGTAGGATTCTCCACACGAGAATAATCAGGAGCCTTGATTTTGTCCGTAAAGGCATCTGACATAATTTGAGCATTATCAAATTCATACGCCAATGTATTATATACCGGCATGCTCAATGAATCGTAAGCGTCTCGACGCTCGTAAGGCACGTGAATAGCCTGTGTCTGTTTTTTCATAATTTTATCTATCAATTTTAATTTGACTGCAAAAGTACTAAAAAAATGCGATATACAAATACCAAACATTGGGTATTTTTATAATAAATCGTCAGAATGTACGTTTTTATGGTTATGAGACAAAGATTATTCATCATCACCATATGCCTATTAGCCACCTGCAAAATGATGGCACAAGGCTTTACGCTTCAAGGTAAAGTAACAGATCAAGACAACAACCCTGTCGAGCTTGCCACCGTATCCGTACTTAAGCAAGGAAAAGTTGCGTTTACTTCCTTAAAGGGAGAGTTCAGTATGCATCTACAATCAGCTGACAGTGTAGTAGTTAAGTTCACCATGATAGGCTATAAGCCAAAAGTAAGAATACTTAGAAAGCCAAAGGGAAAACAAACCCTTCAAGTGGTGCTATACACAGATGAAAACACATTGGCTGAAGTGAAGGTCACAGGACAAAAAATACAAACAGGTCAAACCGAGGAGCTGAAAGTTGAGGACGCGAAACTATCTCCTTCCGCTTCAGGAAACGGAGTTGAAAGTTTGATACAACAACAAGCTGGTGTCAGCACACACAACGAACTTTCCTCACAATACAATGTTCGAGGAGGTGCCTTCGATGAGAATTCCGTATATATAAACAATGTGGAAGTCTATCGCCCATTCCTCGTCCGCAGCGGCCAACAAGAAGGTTTGTCCATCATCAATCCCTACATGGTAGATAAGATAGGATTCTCCACAGGCGGATATGCCGCAAAATACGGAGACAAGATGAGTTCTGCGCTCGATATCACTTACAAGAGCCTCCAACCAAAGGGAAGCAAGAAACTACAAACCGAAGGGACAATTTCCGCCAGCCTGTTAGGAGCAGATGCCTACTTTGGCTTCGGAACAAAGAAGCTTTCATGGCTTAACAGTTTGAGATACAAGACTAACAGCTATCTGCTAGGAACCACCGACACCAAGGGAGAATACAAACCAAACTTCCTGGATTATCAGACATATCTAAGCTTCCATCCTAACAAACGATGGAAAGTAGATTTCATCGGAAACATCTCAGACAACCATTATAACTTCACACCGAAGGATCGAGAAACAACGTTCGGCACCCAACAAGATGTAAAGAGCTTCAAAGTATATTTCGACGGTCAGGAGAAAGATAGGTTCCTCACTTACTTTGGGACATTGGGCATCACTCGCAACATCACAGCCAAGACCAGTATCTCGCTCCTTGGAAGCGCATTCTACACAAAAGAACAAGAAAAATACGACATACAGGGACAATATTGGCTCGACCAAACAGAAACTTCCGAGAACTTAGGAGTTGGCACTTACTTCGAGCACACACGCAATTACTTGTCAGCAAGGGTGTTGAGCACCAAGTTAGTACTCAAGCACAAGACCAAGAAGCACGATTTGGAAGCGGCTTATACCTTCAAAAAGGAGCACATTACGGAAAAGACGGTGGAATATGAGATGCGAGATAGTGCAGGATATAGCGTGCCCCACAATGGCAAGGAGCTCTACATGATATACTCCATGAAGGCAGACAACACACTCGATGGCAACAGAATGGAAGCATACCTCCAAGATACATATCGATTCACCAGCAAGGGCGGTCATACCCATTTCACCCTGAACTACGGTGTTCGAATGAGCCACTGGAACTTCAACCGAGAGACCATCTTCAGCCCTCGAGTATCGCTAGGCATCATCCCTGCCTACAGCGAGAACACAACCTTGCGACTAGCTGCAGGACTCTACTACCAAGCTCCTTTCTTCAAAGAGCTACGAGATACATCTACAGTCAACGGCATCACCTACGCTACGCTCAACGAGAAAATCAAGAGTCCTCGAAGCATACACTTCATTGCAGGATACGACTATCGGTTCCGCATCAACGGTCAACGTTACCGTTTCACCACAGAAGCATATTATAAGGCTTTAGGAAACTTGATACCATACTCTGTCAACAATGTGAAAGTGGTGTATTATGGAGAAAACAGAGCTACAGGACATGCCACCGGCATCGACTTCAAACTCTATGGCGAGTTTGTACCAGGTACAGACTCATGGGTAAGTCTCTCGCTGATGAGTACCAAGATGAATCTCAACGGAAGAAGCGTACCAATGCCTACCGACCAACGATTTGCCGTCAACCTATTTTTCACCGACTATTTCCCAGGGACAGAAAGATGGAGAATGTCACTGAAACTAGCCTTGGCGGATGGCTTACCATTTTCCACACCGCACAGAGAGTTGGAAACCAACACCTTCAGGGCACCAGCCTACAAACGAGCAGACATCGGCATGAGCTACCGATTGGTTGACAACAGCAAGGGTACCAAGAAGAGTGTGTTCAAGAATATCTGGCTAGGAGTAGATTGCCTCAATCTGTTCGGAATTGACAACGTGAACAGTTATTACTGGGTGACTGATGTAACCAACCAACAATATGCCGTGCCAAACTACTTGACAGGCAGACAACTAAATAGTAGGATTCTCATTGAATTTTAGCAAATTCTTGTACGAACAAGGAAAAAGCTGATGGAAATGAAGAACTTTCTCGAAGCAAAAATGGACATATTTTAATATAATTCGTAATATTTAACCGCAGATAGTTCGCTATCTGCGGTTTTTTTCTTATCTTTGCACTCGAATTGTGCAATGGCAGATTTCACGTCTGCCATTTATAGGGCTCTCCTTTCCCAAAAAGAAGAGATTCCTACTCATTTAAAGTTGAACAAAGAAAACAATACATAATAATAATTATGAGCAAACAAATAGAAAAGATTAAGGAGCTGATCGCTAAGCGCGAACAGGCTCGTCTTGGCGGTGGCGAAAAGGCCATTGAGAAGCAGCATGCACGTGGCAAATATACCGCTCGTGAGCGTATCGAAATGTTGGTTGACGCTGGCAGTTTCGAAGAGTACGATATGTTCAAGTTGCATCGTTGCACCAACTTTGGCATGGAGAAGAAACAATACCTCGGCGATGGTGTCGTAGCAGGTAGTGCTACTATCGCAGGTCGCTTGGTATATGTATATGCTCAGGACTTCACCGTTAACGGCGGTTCACTTTCTGAGACGATGGCACAGAAGATTTGCAAGGTGATGGATATGGCTATGACCATGGGCGCACCTGTTATCTGCATGAACGACTCTGGTGGTGCTCGCATCCAGGAGGGTATCTGCGCACTCGCTGGTTACGGCGAGATCTTCGAGCGCAACATCCTCGCTTCTGGTGTCATCCCACAGATTTCTGCCATCATGGGTCCTTGCGCCGGTGGTGCCGTTTACTCTCCTGCCTTGACCGACTTCATCATTATGAAGGAGCAGACTTCTTATATGTTCTTGACTGGTCCTAAGGTTGTAAAGACCGTAACTGGTGAGGATATCGACGCTGAGCACCTCGGTGGTGCATCTGTTCATGCTACCAAGAGTGGCGTAACCCACTTCGCAGCCAAGACAGAGGAAGAGGCTATCGAGATGATCAAGTCTTTGCTTTCTTACATCCCTAGCAATAATACAGAGGAAGCTCCTCGCGTAGAGTGCACAGACCCTATCGACCGCATGGACGACTCTCTGAATGAGATTATTCCTGAGGATCCTAACCAGGCTTACGATATGTACAAGGTGATTGGGGCCGTGACCGATAACGGTGAGTTCTTCGAGGTACAGCCTAAGTTCGCCAAGAACATCATCACAGGTTTCGCTCGCTTCAATGGTCAGAGTGTAGGTGTCGTAGCTAACCAGCCAGCAGCTTATGCCGGTGTGCTCGACGTAAATGCTAGCCGCAAGGCAGCTCGCTTCGTACGTTTCTGTGATGCGTTCAACATTCCTATCGTATCTCTCGTTGACGTACCAGGATTCTTGCCAGGTACAGGTCAGGAGTACAACGCTGTTATCCAGCACGGTGCTCAGTTGCTATACGCTTATGGTGAGGCCACCGTTCCAAAGATTACCATCACATTGCGCAAGAGCTATGGTGGTAGCCACATCGTGATGGGTTGCAAGCAATTGCGTGCCGACCTCAACTTCGCATGGCCATCCTCTGAGATTGCCGTAATGGGTGCCAGCGGTGCCGTTGCCATCCTCTGCGGTAAGGAAGCTAAGGCTAAGAAGGAAGCTGGCGAGGACGTGAAGGCGTTCTTGGCAGAGAAGGAAGAGGAATATACCGAGAAGTTTGCTAATCCATATCAGGCTGCTCAGTATGGCTACATCGACGATGTCATCGAGCCACGCAACACTCGTTTCCGCATCTGCCGTGGTTTGGCTCAGCTCGCTACCAAGCGCCAGAGCTTGCCAGCTAAGAAGCATGGCTGTATGCCGATGTAAATTATAAATTATAAATTATAAATTATAATGGACAAGAATATTTATGCTGCGATTGCCATGGCACTCTATGAGTACCAGGGCAATAACGTACACGACAAGGAGCCTGGCATCATCACGATTCAGCCACGTCAGACGATGTGGAACGCCAAGTTCTTGAGTTTAACAGCAAAACCATAAGAAATAGAAATGAAAGAGTTTAAATATACAATCGACGGAAAAGAATACAAGGTTCAGATTGAGGGTGTTGAGGGTAACATCGCAAACGTGAACGTGAATGGCGAGGCTTATAAGGTTGAGATGGAACAAGAAGCTGAGCCTGAGAAGAAGAAAGTAGTGCTTGGTCAGCCTGCCGCTGCATCTGATGATGCTGAGGTTACTTCCGCTGCCAATGTCAACGCTGCCAACGCCGTGAAGGCACCTCTCCCTGGTACTATCACCAGCATCGAAGTAACCGTGGGTCAGGAAGTAAAGGCTGGAGACACCGTTGTCGTTCTTGAGGCCATGAAGATGCAGAACAACATCGAAGCCGAGAAAGATGGCAAGGTTACCGCTATCTGCGTGAAGCCTGGTCAGGCTGTGCTCGAAGAGGACGCACTCGTAGTCATCGAGTAATGCGACCTGAAAGGGCGAACAGCACCTAGCCCAGGGCGATGCCCTGGCTAGGTGCTGTTGAACTTTCAGCCCGTCCTTGCCTGCACCCCCAATAGGACTTATGACACGCCCTCCTTTTTCTTATATATGTACGAATCCTGCAGGACCGTTCAGTCTCTGCCCTTTCGTCCTTACATACTTCAGAAATTCTACGACCACAGGGTTCTTCGGTTTGCCTGCCGTCACGAGATAGAGATTTCGGGCGGGCGGAGCAGGATACTTGCCTGTCGCTATCGCTTCCATCAAGTGGTCGAGATTATCGTAGAAATTCTCATCGGGATCTACCTTGCCATTTCCATTAACATCTATCGGAACTATAGCGATGCCTTTGGTTGGCTTATGCGTCTTGTCGTTATAGGCGTAGCCTATGTTGTTGAAACCGATGCCGTTCACATCCTTCTGAAGGGTCTCGGCAATACCGGGGTCTCCAAACACACCCGTGCCTTTCAAGTCCTCTTGTTTCTTGCCGAGAAAGGCAGCCCAGGTCTCGGCTGCTCCACAGGCATCACTTCGGGTATAGACATTGAGTTTAGCCTTTCCTTTACCTATTGTTATTTCCTTGCCTTCCCAAATTGCAATTGCTTGCTCTTTGCTCAACCCTGTCTTCAAGAGCTGTTGGTAAACAGGATTGTTGGCATTGATGGTTGGTACCACGGCATCCTTAGCCACGGCATACTCCACTGCACCTTTTTCCTTCTCCGCCTTTTTCAATTCACGGCTCACCATAGCAATGTCAACTTGGTCTGCAAGCACATCCGTGATTCCCTTGCCTGCTCCACCTGCAGAAATGTCAATATCCACCTCAGGATGAAGCCGATGAAACTCATCCGCCCACTGTATCGCCAAGGGATAAAGGGCAAATGCACCAGACAACGTGATATATCCACTCAGCACCTGCTTCCCATTGGTATCTCGCTTCACTTCACCCTTGCTACCGCAACTAGCTAGCAACAAGGTAGAACCAATCATCAATATTGTAAGAATTTTCTTTCTCATATCTACTATTATTATATACCTATAATTATATATTATATACCTTAATTACTCTCCACCCAAAAAAGAAGAGATATGTAAAACATCCAGCCGGAACATATCTACAAGTGTAGAAACTCGCTTGCAAAAGTACAAAGATAACTACAAATAAACAATACCACAATCATACGATTCATATACCATATTATAGGTAGTAAAGAAAGGCTAAATCAAAAGTATGAGTCATATAGAGAAAAATATACCAAACTTTAGGTATGCGATTACACCACAATAGGTATTTCAGAAATACGGATTTCGCCGTACCTTTGCAACCGTAAACAAGAAGTCAAACAACTTGGTGATTACACCTTAATTATTATATAGAGAATTTTATATGTAAACTAAGGCTTTCATCATAAAAACATAGGAGACAAAGAATATGAACGCAATCGCAGCAACACTCACTCAGGCTTGGACAGGTTTCATCAACCGTTCATTTGGTGTCACTAGCAGCCGCAATGGTTTGGCTCAGCACCAGTTTGCTTACTCACAGAGCAACCCATTCACTGTAGATGCTAAATTTGCGCACGATACCAAGGCACAACTCGACACCAAGAACTTGAATGTCTATATCAATGGCGCACAGATTCTAAAAAATGTCAATGTGAACATACCAAAGAATAAGATCACTTGCATCATCGGTCCTTCTGGCTGCGGTAAGTCAACTCTCCTCCGTACCTTCAACCGCCTCAACGACCGTGTGGAAGGTCTGAAGATGAACGGCGAGGTGAACCTCGGCGACAACAACATTCTTATTGCCAACAGCAGCAAGTTGTCTGAGCTTCGTCGTAACATAGGTCTTGTACCACAGCGTCCATGCCCTCTCCCAATGAGCATCTACGACAACGTAGCTTATGGTTGTCGCATCCATGGCATCCGAAACAAGAAGAAACTGGACAGCATCGTGGAGCACTACTTGAGAGCCGTAGGTCTTTGGGAGGAAGTAAAGGATCGCTTGAAGAGCCCAGCTGCCAAGTTGAGCGGTGGTCAACAACAACGCCTCTGCCTTGCGCGCAGCCTTGCTGTAGAACCTAGCTATCTCCTTGCCGACGAGAGCACCTCTGCCCTCGACCCAATCTCCAGCAAGAAGGTTGAGCAACTCTTCACCGAATTGAAGAAAGACTATAGCATCGTGATGGTTACCCACACTCTTCGCCAGGCACTACGCATCGCCGACCACGTCATCTTCATGTATCTCGGCGAAGTAATAGAAGAAGGTAGTGCAGAGGAAGTCTTCAAGCATCCCAAACACGAACTCACCAAGAAATACCTTAACGGAGCCTTTAGTTAAAACTAATCGCTCCTTTTTTTATGCCCCAACACTATTTAGCCTTACCCCACCCTCTATCAACACCTCAAATACTTCAAACTCCTCATTTCTAACTTTTCTCCAAACTTCCTCTACCTAATATATGGTATATTTTATACTATATAGATGCGATACGAAATACCCCCTGGGTGGTATGGTGTAGCTCGCAAAAACGCAGTACCTTTGCACCCAGAAAACAATGAGTAATAATTGCTTTCTAATTCAATGATTCATCAAGATAATAATAACAATAAAAATATAGGATTATGGCACAGATTATTGTAAACGACGAAAAGCAGGAAGTGACACTTCCATTGACATTGGCAGAACTCATCAAGATTAACAAAGTGTTCCAACCAGAGATGGTAACCATCCAGGTGAACGAGGAATTCGTAGAGAAAGAAGACTATGAGAAGATTCAGCTGAAGGAGGGCGATCGCATAGACTTTCTCTACTTTATGGGCGGTGGAGCTTGCTAATTCAAGAGCAGTTCTTAATTACTAGAGAATTGCTATATAGAGAGCTAGTAGATTGCCTTTCTGATATTTTTCCTTACAAAAAGGTGTCAGAATGTACAATAAATTTCCCAGAACAAAGTTTATTAATACTAAAGATATCATTTGTCAATATACAAAGGTAAAACTCAAAAACTTTCATAATATATAATAAAGTAAGGAATTTAACCATAAGTAAGACTCAAACAAAGAATGATATCCTTAATAAAAAAAATAAAAAGATGATAGACTTAACAGAAGAACAAATCGAAAGATACAGCCGTCACATTCTCCTTCAGGATGTCGGTCTCGAAGGTCAGGAGAAACTCCTCAACGCCAAGGTGCTCATCGTAGGTGCTGGCGGTCTTGGAGCTCCAGCAGCCTTATACTTAGCCGCAGCCGGTGTAGGTCACATCGGAATCGTCGATGCAGACGTTGTTGACTTGAGCAACTTGCAACGACAGGTCATCCACTTCACCAAGGATGTAGGTGTTCCCAAGGTCGAGAGTGCCAAGGAGAAGATGATAGCCATCAATCCGGATGTAGAGGTGACCACCTACCATGACTTCCTCGACTCACACAATGCAGAGGAAATCATCAAGCCATGGGACTTCGTCATCGACGGAACAGACAACTTCCCTGTGAAGTTCCTCATCAATGATGCTTGTGTCCGCTTAGGTAAGGCATTCTCACATGGTGGCATCCTAAGATTCCAAGGACAAACATTCACCCATCTTCCAGGCACAGCTTGCTATCGCTGCTTCTTCAAGGAGCCACCTCCAGCAGGAGCAGTACCTACCTGTAGCCAAGCTGGCGTGTTAGGAGCCATCGCTGGTATGCTCGGAACCATCCAGGCAGCCGAGGCTTTGAAGTACTTCCTAGGCGTAGGCGAACTCCTCACCGACCGCTTGCTTACCTTCGATGCCAAGACGATGAACTTCCGCACCATCAAGGTAAAGAAACGTGCATCATGCGAAATTTGCGGCGACCACCCTACCATCGACCATCTCATCGACTACGAGCAGGCTGCCTGCGACTTGAAGCATCACTAAAGTCAATGTTAAGTGTAAAATGTTAAATGTTAAGTTATTCAGATAGATATGAAGATTAACGACGACGTAATACAGGTTATCATCAAGCAAGCGAAGAAGGACGCACCCATCGAGAGTTGCGGACTTCTTCTTGGCAAGGACGATGTGGTGACCGAGAGCTATTGGATGGAGAACATCGACCATAGCGAAGAGCATTTCTCTTTTGCTCCGAAAGACCAGTTTGCTGCACTGAAATATGCTCGTAGCAAGGGCTTGAAGATTCTCGCCAACTGGCACTCCCACCCTGCTTCCCCTTCTCGCCCATCGCAAGAAGACTTGAGACTGGCTAACGACCCTAACATTCGTTATGCCATCATCTCATTGCTCGACGGACAGATTCACCTCAACTCCTTCAAGGTCTTGAATGGAGAAGTGGTGGATAAAGAAGTTCACTTTGTTGACGAAAACGCGGGCTGAAAGCCCAAAAGCTCCTAGCCTAGGGCAACGCCCTAGGTCAAAAGCAACGGCTATTTCGCCCTGCAAGGGCAAAAGCATAAATTTTAAAATACAAAAACATGTACAGAATACCTTCTACATTAAATGGAGACTTGGACTACACCCAGTCGCTCATCGACCAGTTCAAGGCGGGCGAGATTCAGGCAGGACAGCTGAAATCCAACCGTGTGCCTATGGGTATCTACGAGCAGCGCAAGAACCAGCACTATATGTTGCGCCTTCGCTGTGCCGGCGGTCTCGTCACTCC
>DKCU01000039.1 GCA_002451555.1 Candidatus Segatella albertsiae | reverse complement strand
TCTGTAAAGAAGGATTCGACAAACAATATTTTAATCGCAATAGAAAAAGATACCGTGTCACTAGATACGGTAAAACAGGTTGTTCCTAAGTTGGAAGAATTCATAGCAAAGGAAGTTGCTCCAAGCCACAAAAGCAAGTGGCAACTACTTGCTATGGGTTCTTTAGGTTCGGCGTTGGCTCAGAATGTTTACAAGATGCTTGTGGGCTACGGTGGTGGAGGTGGAGAGCCTGATGGCCCACAACCTTCTGGACCACAAATGTTCTCTACTTGGGAGGAATATTATCAATATCTACAGCAGAATGCGCATGGAGATATGTCGGAGGAAGAAAAGGTGCTTATGGAAATTGCCATCAATAATACGAACAACATCAATAACATTAAAAACGGAGGAAAAATCATAGAGCATGAGTATCATGACAAACCTATCACGTTTGGACTGTCCATGACAAAGACCATCAATAGGAATTGGAACATGGAGATCGGTCTTCAATATTCTCTGTTGAAGTCTAAATACATATTGGGCGAGGATGAATACTATATACAGAAGAGACAGAAAATCCATTATTTGGGTATTCCTTTGCGTTTGTCATACAAGTGGCTTGGCTCAAATCGATGGACAGCATACAGCTCTGTAGGGATACTCCTCAACATACCTTTGTCTGGTAAGACTGATGAACAATATGTTACAGGAAATGTGACTCCATATACGAATAGTTGGCATTTCACCCCATCATTCCAATGGACTATAGGCACAGGTGTTGGCTTACAATATAATTTCACAAACAATTGGGGCATTTATTTAGAGCCAACATTTAGCTGGTACATACCTAATGGTGGCACGATTCATACCATTTGGACAGAGCATCCATTCTCTGTTACAGTTCCATTCGGAATAAGATTTACATGGTAAAAAGTAATGCCTCATGCAGTCTTTGGAACTTTTGGTGTATCTCTTATAGTAGAAACACAAAAGTTTCAGAAGACTGCATGTACAAGACAAAAGACTATATACGAAATGGGGGTCTATACCTCAACAATATGTTACGCCCTCGGCACAAGATGTTGAGTACGCTAATGTTGTATTCCACAACAAAATGCCAATCTCGTTGCAAGCATTGCTCGATTTGGCAAAAACCAGTGGAGCATCTTTCTTTTAGAGACATCAAGGAAATTATGCGCAGCAAATGTATTTCGCAACACACTATTGTAGGATTGGAAGGTGGGGAATTCTTGCTTCATCCAGAGGCAGATGCGATAATGGGCTGGTTCAAGGAGAATCATCCCAATTACACTTTACTTTCCAACTGCTTGAATCCACAAAAAGTGATAGATGCCGTGAGAAAGTTTCTGCCAGCCCATTTGTATATATCTCTTGATGGAAACAAGGAAACATACAAGAACATGAGAGGATGCAATGGACATGACAAGGTGATTAAGGTTGTGAAATCGGTGAGGGATGAAGTTCCTATCTCCCTCATGTTTTGCCTATCACCATGGAATACCTTTACGGATATGCGATATGTCATAGAGGTGGCAAAGGAATATGACATCGACGTGAGAATCGGAATTTATGGAACGATGGATTTCTTTGACACTACAGCAGAGCTTCTTTCTGTAGATTTTGAGAATTACATTCAAAACATACCCCGGAACATACATGACACAGAGGAAAACTTTGATTTTGTAGCTTTGTATGAAGAATGGAGAAACGGTCATCTCAAATTACATTGCCAAAGTATCTTCAGCGAACTGGTGATACATTCCAATGGTGATGTTCCGCTATGCCAGAATCTCAATGTGAAACTTGGCAATATCCATACACGCTCCTTGGATGATATATTCAATTCAAGATTTGCGCATAAGGTACAGTGCAAGTATTCAAAGGAATGCAATGCCTGTTGGATTAACTTCCATCGCAAGTATGACTTGATATTGTTGCGAAACCTTGAAAGATTTCTGCCAAAGAAGCTTATTCAAGTCTTTTACGGAAAATATCAATGGACAAACAACGTTAATGAAACATATAGGGAATACATCAATAGAATTAATAGCTAATGGATTATATAAAGAACATCATTGACCGTTATAAACGAATACGGAGCATTAGGCAGTTGAAACAAGTATATGGTGGCAGTTATGCTTTTGTCGGCATAGGCAATCATAGTACAAACAACTTGTATCCTGTCCTCAATCACCTTCATGTTCCATTGAAGTATATATGTTGCAAGTCTATAGATAAGCTACCTCTCATCGAAAAGGCTTATCCCAATGTCTGTGCGACAACTTCTTTGGATGACATTTTGCATGACGATAGCATTAAGGGCGTGTTTGTATCTGTTTCACCACAATCTCATTTTACGATAGCCTCGGAGGTTATCAAGAGTGGCAAAGCATTGTTTATCGAGAAGCCTCCATGTCAAAGTGAAAAAGAACTGTTGCAGTTAATCGAAATGCAAAAAGAAGCCGACTTACCGCAAGTAACTGTAGGATTACAAAAGCGGAATGCCCCCATCATTCGTATCTTGAAAAAAGAATTGAAGAAGTGTAGGGGAAACATAAGCTATAATCTTAAATATCTGACAGGAGCATACCCAGAAGGTGATGCTTTGTTGGAACTTTTCATCCATCCCTTGGATAATGTGACGTTTCTATTAGGAAAGGCAGAAGTCATGTTTGCAGAATGGATAGAGCATCATACTCTTATGTTGGTCCTCAAACACGAAAAAGCCACTGGGATATTGGAACTCTCAACAGGTTATTCTTGGAATGATGCAAAAGAATACATAACAATAAACACTTCATCAGGTATCTTTGAAATGGAGCAAATGGATAGTTTGATATATAAAGAAAAGCAATCCATGTTTATGGGTTTACCTTTGGAAAAAGTTTATCAGCGAAAAATGGTTGACATTCATTTGTTCGACCGAAATGGCTTCGTTCCTATCACCCACAATAACCAGATTGTTACGCAAGGATACTTTGATACTATCAAAGGTTTTGTCGATGCTGTAGAAAAACGGAAAACCTCCTCGGAACAATCATTAGAAACAATAGTCGACACGTATAAATTGATTGAGTCAATTCGTTCAATTCAAAATAAAAAATAGTTATGGTTAAGCAAATTGTATTTTTAGTTTTATCCGCTATGGCTATGGGAGCTTGCTCTACTGAGCAGAATGCCATGGAGCAAGTAAGAATGAGTGATGTTGCGAGCTCTGGCTGTACATCTTCCTTTTCCGCAACAGAAAGTCGTCCTGAATATTATGAAGCAGAAAAAGGAAAGCCAACGAAGATGCTGATTTCTGTCGATGCAAAAGGTGTCGCTCATTTCAAAGTGACGGGTCTCCAAGCCAACTGTGCAGTAAACGGTTTTTGCCCTCAAGTAGCTTCACAAGACAAAGAAATCCGCATAGTCTTGGTTCCATTAGGAGACCCCACACTTGAGGCAGACTGCATGTGTAAGTTTGATGTAAGTTTCAATCTCTCAGGCTTAACTTCCGATACTTATCACTTGGCTGTATATCGTTCAGATTTCTCAGGGAAATATGATTCAACCAAGCCTTATTACGAAGGAAGCATTTCCTTCTTGCCAAATAAATATATAGAGGTTGAGTTAAAGTAAGTAGCAAAAGTCCAAGTGCGGAAAATGCGACATTTTCCGCACTTGAAACAAACCCATTTAATCCAATACCCATTTCCAAACAGGTTTCAATTCTATTTCCAAGCCCTTGTACTCCAAAACGTCTTCGTCCTCATACGTTATGATCATCGCTTTGCGAAGAGGTTTAAAGGAATGAAGCGCACACAAGGCTTTCATTTCTCTTTCCAAAGTCGATTCGTCACTCATCCTATAACTTGCCTGAATAGCCAAATCTTCTTCAGGAATATAGAAGTCCACCTCCACTCCCTTGTTGAAATAATACAAGTTGCTGCCGTATTTCTTAAATAGGGTAATGGCGCAAAAGTTTTCAAGTAACAGAGTGTCGGGATTGTTGATAAACAAATGCAACAAACCGTTATCCACAAAATAATGCTTCTTGACAGTTTCTTTTTCAACAAACTTGGAGGCATAGTTGTCCAATGAAATCAAGAGACAAGACTCTTGCAAATATCGCACATATTCCATCATGGTAGATGTACTACAGGAAGTTCCCGTTGACTTGACCAAATTACAGAGTCGATTCAAAGAACAAGGTTGCATGACGCTTTCTGCTAACCTACGCACGCAAAGGCGCAAGGCATCCTCGTTCTTTATCTTATGACGCACCACCAAATCATTGAAAAATATACGATTGTACAAACTGTTGAGCCAAATCCGCTTCTCACGAAAGTTTACTAACTCGGGGAAACCACCCCATTCGAAGTAAGTGCGGAAGTGACGTTGCAATTCATTTGCCTTTCGTCCATACTGCCAGCCCTTCGACAAGGCTACCCCATTTGCCTTCAAATATTCCTCAAAACTATAAGGAAAAACCTTGATGTCCAAATATCTACCGCCAAGAACAGTTTCTATATCACGGCTCAACATCTTGGCATTGCTACCAGTGATATACACTTGATATTTCCTATTGGCAAGCCGACGTGCAAAATTAGCCCACCCATCAACATTCTGGATTTCATCGAAGAAGAATACAGGTTGCCCTTCAAACATACTATGGTATGCTTGTAGGATAAGATCGAAGTCCGTTGCTGTCATTTCCTTCAAACGTTCATCGTCAAAATTGACATAAACAATGTCTTCCAATCTGGTTCCGACCTCTATCATGTGCTGTATTTGCTGATAAAGAAGATAAGATTTTCCTGCTTGTCTTACTCCCACAAACACATAGTTGCCATATTCTTCTAGTGTCAAAGGACGTTCCACCAAGGATATATCGCCTATATATTCTTGATTCTCAGATATTATCGTTCTAAATAACTCTACATTCATTGCTTTTTTTTTCTGCAAAGATACGTCTTTTATTCGATACCACAAAATAAAAATCGCATTTTTTATTCGATGCCACCGAACAAACCTTTGTTCTTCAAAGTTCTTCCCATCATATAAATACGAAAATAATCAAAAACTATACTATGGTTATTTTTCTCTGTGTGGTGAAGAGTTATTTATTGAAGGTATCTATCTGAGATTTCCAAGTATCGCAAGAAATCCAGCAAAATAGATGTCATCACACCACTACCTCTATCAGTTTCTTATCTCCCACCGTCACCTCATGCAAGCCTGGTTGCTTGTTCTTATTGAAACAGAAACTGAGCATATAACCTGTTTGCAAATGGTAATAGTCGAGATACTCGCCGAGTTGTTGCTCTCCTCGCTCATTGTATGCACTGCCTCTCCAAATCTTCAATTCCACAACATATTGTTGTCCTAGATAGTCTATGACGACATCTGTCCTAGTCAGGTCACGAGTCTGAGCCTCACAATAATAGTTGCCTATGCCATTGATAACGGGACGCAGGTAAGTCAAGAATATCTGGCGTCCATTGTTCTCCACAAACTCATCATCATGTCCAGGACGATAGATTTCATTAAAATGAACACAGAACCGCTCCAGAAGAAGACGCATATCGAGATAACCATCATGTACGAAACGAGACTTGTCGTACTCACCCTGCTGATAGATGGAAGTTTCCTTGGCATTTGAAATAAAGAGATTGTAAAGCCAGGTCTCGAAGATACGACAGTAGATGAAGGTAGCCCCTTGATACTCCTTGACGAAATTAAACATGATAGCTATACTGAGGTCTCTGTCGTAATAATTAAATGAAACTCGTTTGCCACCAAAGATGATAGCCTTCAACGTTTCTGCAAGGGATGGGAACTGGCTCACCTTCTTTTCTATATCATCAAACAAGGTGTTATGCTCCTTTAGGAGATGATTCACAGCCTTCAAGACACCTTCTCTATCCCAAGCAAGCCCTCCCTCGTCTATGATTTGACAGATACGGCTCACCAAGAAAGGATAACCCGAAGTATAGTCGTAAATCATCTGTCCGATGAAATGTTCATCGAAGTCAAGATGATGGTCTGCTTTATATTCCGCCAGCATACCTGCGATGCCATCGGCTGGTAAGCTCATGTTAGTTTCGAAAGGCACAGCGATGTTCCATGGCGAATTATACTGATGCTGGTCCTCTGGACGGAGTTTCAGCTTCAAGTTCTTGATGTCATAGACACCTGCAAGAATAACAGATTGGAAGGTCGGACGATCATCACGCTTCAGGTACATATTTCGAAGAAGTCCCAAGAAATGAATGAACTCAATGTGATTACCAGCTGCATCCACCTCATCTATCAAAAGAACAATCTTGTCGGATGTTGACATTCTCGATACTGTTCGATTAAATGTCAGGCTATCCATTGACTTGTCTTCACTTGAAATCGATTGGCGAAGACATTCTTTAGACGAATCGGACAAATTGTGAACTTCATCCCACTCCACTATATCATTCATAAGTTGCAATGCTGCAAACAACAAGCTCTCATCACTCTTGAAAGCACTGTCTCCTAGTCCCTCGAAGCTCAACGAGAACACAGCATATCCCTCTCCCTCAAGTTTTTTCTTGAGAAGAGCCAAAGTCGTAGTCTTGCCATACTGGCGACCTCTGTTGATGCAGAAGTAATTGCCACGACGCACCAACTTGGCAGCAGCCTCCACCTGTTGGCTGATGTCAACCATATAGTGCATGGACGGGATGCACTTGCCTGCTGTATTGAATGTCTTCATATCGCTTATCTTATTTTTTCTGCAAACTTACGCAAAATTATTCATATCTCCAAATTTACCATCAAAAAATATTAGAGAGAAAAAGATAAACTTCTTCAATTACAAAGATTTTCCAAAAACTTAATCTTATTTCCCAACTTTTCCGTAACTTTGCAGAGGAATTGCGTAAAAAAGTAAAAACAAATAAGATAAAAACTATGTTACAAAGAGACTATATCCAGCGATTGATTCGCGAGTTCATGGCAGCCTTGGAGCGTATGCTCGAAAAGAAAGAGATGACGACTCGCCGTGAGAAAATCAAAGAATTGTACGACCAGTACGTTGGTCCGTATGCCTTCTATAGCATCGCCACCATCGACGATGTGATGAGAGCCATGGCTGGCATCGACGACGAGGAGAAGCGAATATCCAAGATGGACATGCTCGCCGAATTGTATTATTACGAGGCTGATACCGTGGGGCAACCTACGAGAGACGAACTTCTGAACAAGGCGTTCATGCTCTTCGATTATGTGGAGAGCCACGGAGATACCTTCTCCATCGACCGTCGGAACAAAATGGCAACCATCAAACAGCAAATCGGGGATGTTTTCAAGTAAGAACTTCCCCATTAGGCGTTCTGCGGATTTGCAATCCGCAGCAAGCAAGAATGAAAAATACTAGGATAACTATATAAGATAAAAACAGAACAAAAACTATGTCTCAAAGTTCAAAATCAACCAATGACATGACCGTTGGCTCGCCTTTGCGAGCCATCATTACTTTTGCGATACCCCTCATCCTGGGCTACATCCTCCAACAGATGTACCTCATCATCGACGCCGCCATCGTGGGAAGATGGATTGGCGTAGGGGCATTGGCTGCCGTGGGAGCCTCCAGCTCCATCATGTTCCTGATCATGGGATTCTGCAATGGGTCCTGTGCCGGCTTCGCCATCCCTGTGGCGCAAGCCTTCGGAGCGAAAGACTATCAGAAGATGCGAGCCTACGTGAGCAACAGCATCCGCATCGCCGTGGTGTTCGCCGTAGTCATCACCTTCCTCTCCTGCATCTTCTGCGGAAAGATTCTGCATCTCGTCAATACCCCGGAGGAAGTGTTCCACGATGCCTATATCTTCCTCATGCTCCAGTTTGCTGCGATACCTTTCACCATCGCCTACAACTTGCTGTCGGGACAGATTCGTGCCCTCGGCAACTCGAAGCAGCCATTCTTCTTCCTCATCACCGCCTCCATCGTCAACATCATCCTCGATGGCATTCTGATTCTCGGACTGGGATTGGGCGTAGAGGGAGCGGGTATCGCTACCTGGCTGTCGCAGGGTTTGTCGGTATTGCTCTGCATCTGGTATATCAAGAGGAAGATGCAAATACTCATCCCGCAGGGCGAGGAGCGCCGATACGACAACAAGAAGATTAGCATCCTCTTGAACAACGGCGTGCCGATGGGCTTGCAATTCTCCATCACCGCCATTGGCAGTATCATGCTGCAAAGTGCCAACAACGCCTTGGGTACGGTCTATGTAGCCGCCTTTACCGCCTCAATGCGCATCAAGTATCTCTTCACTTGTGTCTTCGAGAACATCGGTGTGGCAATGGCAACCTACTGTGGGCAGAACCTGGGCGCTCAGAAACTCGACCGCATCGGACAGGGTGTGCGTGCCGCCATCAAGATGATGCTCATCTACTTCGTACTCACCTTCCTCATTATCTATCCTTTCGCCGACTGGATGATGATGCTCTTCGTGGACAAGGGCGAGGCTGAGGTGGTGACCTACGCCGCCCAGTTTATGCGCATCGCCAACTACTTCTATCCAGCCCTTGGCTTGCTCACCATCCTGCGATACAGCATCCAGGGCTTGGGCTACAGCAACCTATCGATGCTGAGCGGTGTGATGGAGATGATTGCGAGATGTGGCGTGAGCCTTTGGCTCGTTCCTGCCTTGGCATGGACGGGTGTCTGCTTCGGCGACCCAGTGGCATGGGTGATGGCGGATATGTTCCTCATCCCAGCCTTCTGGTGGCTATATAGGCATCTGAGGAAAGAGCGGAAGTAATCTGATTCAAATATCCTATATAGAAACCGATATTTATGTATTCGGTCAGAAAAATGTAGTTTTTCTGCAAAAAATCGGTAGAAAAAATGTTCTTTTCTTGGAAATTCTGTAGGAAAAATGTATCTTTGCACCATAAAGAGGTGCGGATAAATGTATCGCGACACTACTTTTATGTGCAAATAAATGTAACTTATATTATGGAAAGACTTGTACTACAACAACTTAAAGAGTGGAAAAACAGAAAGGACAGAAAGCCATTAATTGTAAATGGTGCAAGACAAGTAGGTAAGACCTGGACCTTACGAGAGTTTGCCAAGCGAGAATATGCCAAAGAGGCATACGTCATTTGTAGAAAGAATGAACTCGTGGAACAAATATTCAAGAAAGACTTCGACGTAGAACGGATACTAATTTCGCTCTGCGCAGTGACTCATGTAGATATTACACCTGGTGATACTCTCATCATTTTAGATGAAGTGCAAGAAATTCCAGAAGCCATAGAAGCTTTGAAATATTTCTGCGAGAATGCACCTGAATATCATATTGCCGTGGCAGGTTCTTTGTTGGGTCTATCACTCCACCACGATGTATCCTACCCTGTAGGAAAAGTGAATGAAATAGATATTTATCCGATGAGCTATGGTGAATTTTTACTTGCAAAAGGTGAAAAACAAGCCTACCAACTCATAGAAGAACATAAATATGACATCACAAACCTCTTACATGAAAAATATGTTGATTTGCTTCGCCAATATTACTATGTAGGAGGTATGCCTGAGGCTGTAAAGAAATTCACAGAAACAGGGGCATTACAAGAAGTAAGAAGAATACAAAAAGAAATTTTGAAAGGCTATGAACGAGAATTCTCCAAGCATGCTCCCAAAGAGCAAATTGAGAAAATCCGAATGGTATGGAGAAGCATTCCTTCACAACTGTTCAAGGACAACAAAAAGTTTATCTATGGTGCCTTGCGGCAAGGAGCAAGAGCGAAAGATTTTGAAGTGGCCATAGAATGGCTCATCGACTCAGGGCTTCTTTACAAGGTGCCACGGTGTACCAAAGTAGCTCTTCCCTTGGATATCTATGAGGATTTTTCGGTGTTCAAACTCTATCTTGTAGATATTGGATTACTTGGTGCTATGGTCAACACAGACCCTGCGCAAATCCTCATCAACAACCAAGTGTTCTCTGAATATAAAGGAGGAATGACCGAAGAGTACGTACTGCAAGAAATGAAGAGTAGAGCCATTGCCCCTATTTACTATCACAAGACTGATGATTCACGTTTGGAACTAGACTTTGTCATTCAGTACCAAGGCAAACTTTTGCCTATCGAAGTGAAAGCGGAAGGAAATGTAAGAGCTAATTCACTCACAAATCTTCTCCGAGCAAATCCAGACTTACGAGCAATAAGATTTTCCATGCTTCCCTATAAGCAACAAGAACAACTCTATTGCGTGCCACTATATGGAATCTAAAAATCAACCTCATCATTTATCCTTTCGCTGTCTGGATGATGATACTCTTCGTGGATAAAGTCAAGATGCCTAGATAAGCTACGCTGTCTGCCCAGTAAAGTTTGCCTGTCTCTACTAGACAGGCTGACTGTCTAAACCAGACAGTGTCAAGAACTCCCTGATGGAGCTTCCATGAAGTCTCCTCATTGACTTTTCCTGATTTCAGCATAACTTCACCAGCTTCGGAAGCCTTTTCTACAGCCACCGAATACCAATTTCGACCGCACACCGCACAATAGGTCACTTAACGCACTGTAATACAGAGCATTTATGCTTGTGTGGTGTTTGCATCAGACCACACAGATACCGCACAAGACAGCACACATTTTCGTAAGCGGCTCCGCGTTTATAC
>DKCU01000065.1:11971-14767 GCA_002451555.1 Candidatus Segatella albertsiae | reverse complement strand
GAGTCGAAGTTGATGCCCACTTTTATTATCGGCTTGCCGCAGAGGGCAAAACGTTGAGCATAGTTCTTGAGGTTGATTTGCTGAAGTGTCGTCTGGGCATTCTTGTTCAACTTCAGTTCGATGAGGTAGAGGTGAGTATCGGTCTCCATCACGATGTCAACTCTTCCGTTAGGGGTATGCACCTCCACATCTACCACATATCCCGTCAGGAGCGAGAAGATGATGAAGAGCATCTGCTGATAATGTCCCTCGTAATTGGTCACGTTGCAGTAAGGCACGGTACCGAGGAATGTTTGGAGCAGTTCCAAAGCTCCGTCCATGTCGTCCTGACGAATCTTCACTGACATCTGAGCGATGGCTACGTCGCCATTCTGTGCGAACATACCTTCGAGATAGTTGGGCAGAAGATTCTCGAACAAGCCCACCTTGATTTCCTTGTTAGGAAGGTCGAGGGTGTAAAGTTCTGATAGATCGTCGTAATCTTTGATGGTAATATATCCGCTCTGGTATAATAGTGGAGTGATGGCTTTCATGTTCTCTGTGGGTGCATCGAAGGCAGATGCCTTGGCATACATTTTTCCGAGATTGGTTGGCAATACCTTGAACTTGCGCATCATATTGAGCAAGTAGGTTGGGGTTCCAGTGCTAAACCAGTAGGCACCGAAGTCTTTGTTTGAGAAACAGTTGAGCAAGCTGAATGGATTGAAGATGTCTGGTGACTGGGCAGCGAAATGGTAACCATCGTAATTCTCTTTCAGTTTCTCTATGGTTTCTTCTCTGGTCAATTCTTGCGATTCGGCCAAATCATCGATGTCATCCGACATTTGTGTAAGCAGTTCTTCCTTCGTGATTCCGCAAATACCAGCATATTCCTTGTTCATGGAGATATTGGTGATGTTGTTTAGTTCACTGAAGATGCTGAGCTGCGAGAACTTGGTGATGCCCGTGAGGAAGACGAAGCGAAGATATGGGTCGCAATCCTTCAGTGGACTGTAGAAATTGCGCATGATTTCTCGGAGCGTCTTGAGATTGTCAGCTTCATGGGCTACATCGAGGAGGGGAGCATCGTACTCGTCGATGAGCACAACCACTTGTTTGCCAGTCTGCTTATAAGCAGTCTCTATCAGGTTGAGAAGGCGCAAGTTGGGGTCTGGTGAATCGTTCTTTATGCCGAATTTCTCCTCATTTCTTCCCAGGATATATAGAAGGTATCTTTCCAGTTGCTCCTTTTCCATGTGCTTGCCACCTGCCAAACTGAAGTGCAGTACTGGGTACTCGGTCCATTCCTTTTCCAACTTTTCTATGGCAAGACCTTTGAAAAGTTCCTTCTTACCCTCGAAATAGCTCAGTAGGGTAGAGACAAGCAGGGACTTTCCGAAGCGACGAGGCCGACTCAGAAAAAGATACTTCTTACCAAAATGTGTCATCCGATAGATGTACTCGGTCTTATCGATATAGAGATAATTCTTGTTGATAATCTCTGAGAAAGTCTGTATGCCTATAGGATAAAATTTTCTTGCCATAGTCTTAACCTTTTTTGTTGTTTGCATTAGCTTTACATAAGATAAGCTGCATCTCTGCATAAAGCTCAAGCGAACTTGGCTTTCTGCGTTCGATTTGCACTATCTTTGATGCAAAGATACAAAGTATTTTTGAGAAACATAGCAAAAATGGTCGAAATATTTGGCGGTTTGGATGGTTTTGCTTATTTTTGTGCCCAAAGTATGACGATTATGGCAAAGAAAAAACAACCACAATATCAAGAGATGTCACTTTTCGATGATTCCTTCTTCGGGGATGTTTCAGCGAAAGGTGATGATTCTGTATCTGCTGAGCAGAAAACGGGAACAGAGATTCCTGTCAAGAAGAAAAGCAAAAAACAACTATATTTTGAGGAAATAATGGAGAATGCTCGTCGGCAAATGGAGGAAGCCGAGCGAACAGGTAATATCGTAACGGTTTCGATACCTATAGCTGATGATGGGAAGGCAATGGGCAAGAATATCGTTGATGAAAAAGTGCGAGTTCGTGGCAAAAAGCAACGTTTGAAGGTAACTTTTGACGATGGAACGGAAATCTGCGATGTGAGTGCCACGGTCACAATGATGCAAGCAATCGATAAAATTGGTGTGGAACGAGTGGCAGCCTTGGGAATGGAAGTGTGCCATGTGCCATTGGTCTCTAAGGAGATAACTCCTCGGTATGCAGAATGGACCAAGGAGATAAAGCCTGGATGTGGATGGTATCTGATGGCTCAGAGTGACACCAAGCAGAAATATATGCAGTTGAAATCCATCTTTGCTCAATTAGAGATTGGTGCGAAGATAGAGATTGGTGATTTCGAGGCTTTTGCGCCAGACAAAAACGAGGGTAAGCGAAAGGTTCACAAGAAAAAATCGAAGCTATGTGTCACCTTTGCCGATGGTTTTGTGATTTGTGATAAAGACCATCAGCATGTGTATCTTGATACGATCAGGTATGTAGGTATTGAGAAGGTGAAGAAGACCAACTTGCAGATAGCTGGTAAGCCTATCATTGCGAAAGAAAGAAAATCGACGAGCCAAATTCAACTTTCTACTGGCGAATGGCTAGCCGTTCCGACACAAGTCAAGGACAAGTATAAGATATTGAAGGTTATCTCGTCGATGACCCATATTCCTTTCGAGGTGAAGATAATAGAGTGAGGATAAAATGCCTGAGTAAAATGGAAATAATTCTTGATTTATTGCATAGTTTCTAAATCTTCAAGAGAAATAAGATGTGTTTTATAAGTTTTAACCCAAGAATTATACTAGT
>DKCU01000065.1:9883-11935 GCA_002451555.1 Candidatus Segatella albertsiae | reverse complement strand
CAGTTTCAAAACTTTTTGTTATTTTTGCAGCAAATAAATTAATTGGAGGAAAAATATGAGATATTTCAGCCTTTTAGATAAGTTTTTGAGCCGCAGGTCTAGCAGAAGTGAGAATCTTCTCCGTGGCTTTCGTAGTTTGGGTAGTCTTCTTGATAGTAGAACTGTAATGGAAGATTATCTGAAAGGAAATGATGTGGATGATATGCGTAGCGATTGGGTCGCCGTAGGTAATGATTTGCGCTCGGCAATGAGTGCATATAATAGTTCATTGTATGGAAGAAAATAAAAATAATAGTTTGGAATCCAAAGCAGATGGTATCCTTGCGGAATTAGATAAACTGTTGCAGAACGAGAGTCCTGAACTTAGAACTCATGTACTGCGTGTAGTAAGAAGTGTTGAAACTTCTTATTCGGGACCTTTGCCAAAACCAGATGATTTTGCAAAATATGAGTCTGTTCAAAAAGGTGCAGCTGACCGAATCTTAACTATGGCAGAAAAACAGCAAGAGCATCGTATTGAATGTGAGAAGATGATAGTTTCAAAAAATCTTCGTAAAGATCAGCAAGGACAATATATTGGAGCATTGATAGCATTGGTGTGCATTAGTGCATCTGTAGCGTTAGGGTTGTTAGGACATGATACGCTTGGGGGCATTATTGGTGGCGCTACATTGCTAGGTGCAATCGTTGTGTTTGTGCTGAATAAAGAACCGCAAGGAAATAAATGAAAAACTCTTTGATACAATTGATTGTGGATTTATCCATTAATTTTATTAATAGAATAAAAAAGGACAAATTATATTATTTTGAGAAGGTCTTTGAGGAATAAAGAAATATATATTCCTTGAAAAAGAAACAAATTAAATTTTAATGATTATTTGATGTTGAAGTAATGCTAAAGTTATATAAATAGTAGGAGACTGTTGTTGTGTCTCCTGCTATTATTGTTATAAATTTTGAAAATAAATCAAAACCTCTTCCTCTGTTTTTATATAGTTTTCTCCATAAGTACCTTTTTGTTTAAGGTAGTTGATATGATTATATGATTATATGTGTGCTCTATAAGTTCAGTTTTGTATAATTTTAATGATTGCTTCCAATTTTCTGGAATATTTTTTCCTCCTATAATATGGTAAGTAACCAATTCTCTGCATCCATCATATAGGTTTCTTAGAAATGTCTCAGGCCATTCTATGTTAGATTCTTTTGTTTGTTGAACCCATTTTAGAAAATTTTGCCATGCAATATTACTATTTGTGTCGTTTGCATATTTTTCGTCAGACATAAAGATACAGCCAAGCTTTGCATAACAGAGAAAGTTTCCATTATCAACAGCTTTTTTGTAAAAATCAATAGCACGACTTGTGTTGTCTAAATCATAGTGGTATATGTCTCCAATGCGTTCGTATGCTTTGAAGTGCCCTAAATCTGCTGCTTTTTGATAGTATTCAATAGCTTTAGGATAATCGATGAAAACATATTCTGTTCCATATTCATAATCGCTAGCTTTATCATAATAGTAGTTTTTGAGATCTTCAATTTCTTCAGAATTCTTTTCTGATTCTTCAATGTTTGAAGGGGATGATTCTGAGTTTGAAGCACAATCGGGTAAAGCTAGTAAAATGTCTATAGCGTCAGATATTGATAGAGAAAAGAATTCACGTGAATCATTTACTCGTAATCCTTTTTCTGTAAGTATTTCATGAATGACTTTTTCTGCCCAATCACAATCGTTGAATACTCTTTTGTAAGCAACGATAAAAGGAGTTGCAACCCCTGTAGCAGAAGAAAGTTCTTTTGCTCTTTCTTCTGGATCACGAGTCGTTTTTCCAATTTTGACAATTCCTTCATAAGAAGGGTTATACATTATATAAACATATCCTTTATTTAATTCCATTTTATTAAGTACCTAAATCTATAATTCATAGAAACGCCTACAAAGGTACAAAAAAATAGAAATCTTTAGTAAAAACTATGAAAAATAACATTAATGAACGATAGTTTTGTGTTTTATTACGCAACAGGCACGCCGCAAATCGCTTGCGACGTGCC
>DKCU01000065.1:8067-9812 GCA_002451555.1 Candidatus Segatella albertsiae | reverse complement strand
AGCTCTTTAATACTTTGTATTCTGTGGGTCGAAGTTGGTCCAACCGCTCATCCAGTTGTTGCTGCCGTCGAAGGCTCCGATGTAGCTTACAGTGTCGAAACCTGTCCAACCTGTGAAGGAAGCGGCACCGAGCAATGGACTGCCAGCGATAGGAGTGTAACCATCGGCTCCTACGAGACTTGTCCAATTGTCGAAGTACTTATTGCTCTTCTCTGAGAAGAAGAAGGTGTTGCTGTATGACTTCTGGTTGGCATCCAGCACTGCCTTGTTCTTGGCATCATAGAGCACGTCATCATAGATCTTGTTGGCATCGCTTCCCACGGCATCCATTCCTGCGAAATATACATTCTGGAGCTTGAATACACCATCCTTGGCAGACTGAACGGTGTTGCCTTTCTCGCCATCCACAATCAAACCGATAGGCCAACCGAGTGCCACGGAGTTGATGCAGTTGAGGTGAGAGGAACGGCGAATCTGCATGGCTGCCTGGAATTTGCCAAGGGCAGAACCGTTGTTAGGGTTGTAAGCACCTGCGGTGATGTACTCAGTGGTGTTCTGGAACTTGTCGTCCAATACCTTAGGACCTACGAAGGTGATGTTGGAGAAGGTAGCGGTGGTGTAAGGCTCCACGGTAGCACCATCGGCGCAGTTGTCGCTCTCGAAGCCATTGCTCTGAGAGGTATCGGCTATCTTGCTGTCACGAAGTGAGAGGCCATATTGTACTTTTCCTGAGAAACCATTGTCGGTATCGAAGTCATCGTCCCAACCCTTGTAGGCTACGAGGTACTTGCAGTTCACTGTTCCGCCAAACCACTCGAAGGAGTCATCATTGGAATAAGATACCTGTACGTGGTCGATTTGTGTGCCGGAACCTACAGAACCGAAGGTCAAGCCATTGATTTCCTTGTCCTTCTGGAATGGATAACCAGCGAACTCGATGCGTACATAGCTCAAGGCTCCTGAGTTGTCAGCATCGTCTGTGCCGCCATGCTTGGTGCGAGGACCGCCCTCTATCTGCTGCTCAGTCTGGTTGTTCTTGGCCTTTCCACAGAGGATGATGCCACCCCAGTCGCCTGGCTTGCGGCTTCCTGCTGCTTCTTCGGATGTGAAGACGATAGGCTCTGCTGCCGTACCCTTTGCGATGAGTTTGCCACCACGTTCTGCGATGAGGGCAGCCTTGGTCTGCTTGTCGCCCTTGATGATGGTGCCTGGCTCGATGGTGAGCTCTGCTCCGTCTGCGATATATACCCATCCCTTGAGGAGATAAGTGCCTTTCTTCAGTGTCTGCTTGCCTGTGAAAACGAACTCTTGGTCGCCATTGCCGATCTCGGTTCCGTTGGCGTTCTCCTTGCCGTCCTCGCTGAAGAGGATGTGGTCGCAAGCCTTCAAGCCGCCATCGGTTGTCCACTTGTAGATAACTGATGGGTTGTTTCCGCCACCGTTGTTACCATTGTCGTCGTTGTCACTGCTGCAACTGCTCAATAGGGCAGATGCTGCGAGGATGCCCATGCATCCCATGAAATACATCTTGTTCATCATTGTCTTCTTGTTTTGATAAAACATCATATTCTGAATCTTCATTAGAATTTATAAACTGCTTGCAATCCGATATTTCTGCCTGGCTTGTAGCATCTCGAAATCTCTTCTACCGTTTTCTTGCTACCATCGCTGTAGGTTACATCGGCGAATTGCTTGTAATATATCTTCTCTGCCAAGAGGTCCCTGACGTTGAGCTTCAGCTCCAA
>DKCU01000065.1:7347-7928 GCA_002451555.1 Candidatus Segatella albertsiae | reverse complement strand
TCGTCGCCCGTGGTTCCCTCGCTTCTTCCTACTCCGATGATTCGCTTGCCGATGCGGTTGTAGAGCAGGGCGATGTCCATCTTCAATGGCTCGCTCTTGTAGAAGATGCCTGTGTTGATGAGATAAGGCGACTGACCTTGCATCGGTCGGTTCTCTTCCTTCGATCCTTTTTCGAATTGCACCTTACTCTTGATCAAGGCTCCGTTGAATGACCAACTGAAGTCCTTCAAGCCTAGGAAGGCGAGGTTCTTTCGGATGTCCAGTTCCACACCATAGTTGTTGGCACTCTTCGCATTCTTGTAAGAATAGATGAGGTCGGTGCCGCCAGCCACCGTGTAAGTCCACTCGATAGGCGAGTCGAAATGCTTGTAGAAGACCGCCAGCGAGATGAGTTCTCCACGGGATGGATACCACTCATATCGCAGGTCGAGGTTATCGACGTAGCAGTTCTTCAACTCTGTGTTTCCCTGCACATTGCTGGCAAGGTCGAAGTCGTAATACACCGACGACGATACTTCACGGAATTCTGGTCGGTTAATGCTACGGCCATACGACAGGCGCACCTGGTGCTGGTCGCTGAT
>DKCU01000065.1:0-7219 GCA_002451555.1 Candidatus Segatella albertsiae | reverse complement strand
TTCTCGTAGTCACGGGTGTTGGAGATGAGTTCCATGTCGTTGTGCTCGAAGCGGACACCGGCGTGGATGCCGAGTTTGCCAAAGGGGAGAGACATCGCCAGGTATCCTGCGCCCAAGGTGTTGTGTCCGCGATAATTATTGCGCATCTGCTTCTCTTCCAAGAGGTACAGCTTGTCGTAGCCCATGTTTGCCTCGTTGCTGAGTAGGGTCGGGAGGTCGCTGTGGCGGAAGTCGGATGGCATGTTGTTGTCAGAAACATTCCAGTTGTAGATGAAGTTGCGAGTCTGGTACTGGCGGGAGCGATATTCCCCGTAGGCACCCACTTGCAAGTCTGGCTCGAAGTTGCCAAACTTGAAGTGATGCTTGTCATTGATGCCAAGAGAGAGAATGTGCTCGTCGAGTTGAGTCCACTCGCGAGATATGTCGTTGCCGGTGCTCAGGGCGTAAACGCCCGATTCGAGAGCATCGTCGATGAGGTATCTACGACGGTCAGGCAAATGACGGTTGGCATACGCATACCCGATGCTCCAATCAAGGGCGTCGCTAGTGAAGGTGTGCTTGCCGGTAAGCTGACCGTTATATGTAGTTCGACTGCGGTAGTAATACTCTGCGCTTCGCTCCAGGTTCGACTGTGCGCTCACGCCATCTCGCCAGGTGTATCGGCTGGTGGCCAACTGGTTGAAGATGTTCTTGAGCTGATACTTGTGGTTGCCGTCCTTCGAGAGGAAGGTGAAGTTGAGCATCGCTCCGAGTCTCACATTGTTATTATATTGGTCGTCAACGGAGTGACGAAGATAGTTTGGCTTGTCGTTCACCGCATCGTAGATGCCATAGAGGTTGTTCTCCATGTTGGTGTAAGTGCGGTATTCGTTGGTGTAGTTGAGGGCGGCGAGCATGCCGAGCGTTCTTCCGCCGAGCATCCAACGATGGTTGAGGCTGGCGGCAAGTTTCAAGTCTCCCCAAGGTTTCTTGTTCTTTACGTTCCAGTCGTTGTTCAGATTGTTGCCGAGGAGAGAGGTGGTGTAGTCGCCCACTGGGTTGCCGTTGGCATCGAGCTGAGGCTTTAGGGAGGCGTTGATTCCACCGTTGAGGCTTCTCTGTCCGTTGTCGAATCCGAGGAAGTCGGTTCCCGAACCTTTCGAGTAAGAGAAGTCCTTGAAGGCGGATGCCGTGTTCCAATTTCCACCGATAGATAAGGTGAAGTTGTTTTCCGCAGGAATCTCCTTCGTGTTCACGATGATGAAACCGCCCGAGTAGTCGGCAGGATATTCAGCCGATGGCGACTTCACGATGGTGAGGTTGTCGATTTGCGAGCTTGGGATGATGTCGAAGGAGAAAGCCCTCGAATCGGCTTCCGAGCTTGGTACAGCTCCACCGTTCACCCAAACGTTGTTGTAACGCTGAGACAATCCACGCACCATCACAAACTTGTCGTCGATGAGGCTCACGCCTGGCACACGGCGTATCACCTCACCTGCGTTCGTATCCTGTGTACGAGCTATTTCTTGTGCCGAAACATTGCTCACGATGACGGGACTGTTCTTGGCGACCTGTATCATTGCCGCATCCGTATTACGCCTTTCCACAGCGGTAACGGTCACCTCCTTCAGTTGCTGTTCATCAGGCAGCAAAGCGATGGTGATGTCATCATTCTCCATTGCGTCCTTCAACTGAACCCCGTCAATTCTTTGAGTCTTATATCCTACATACTTGATGTATAAGGTATATTTTCCATTCTTCAAACCATTGAGCGTAAAGTTGCCATCTATGTCGGTCACCGCCTTCGCGTTGGTTCCCTCCACAGAGACGACCGCTCCGATGAGTGTCTCTTTCGAGTTCTTGTCGATAACGACACCCTTGAGTTGCTGAGCCCAAGCCGTAGTTGGCATTTGGCTCATCATCAGCAGCACAGAAGCTGCAATTAATCCCCTTTTTGTTTTCATCTTCAGTCATGCATTCGTATTATACATCTTGTTACATCCATTCGTCAGCAAGGGTAAGTAGGATTACCTTCCTGATTTCGGTTGCAAAGGTACGGTGGTTTTGTTACAGGGCGGTTGCGATACGGTTGAAAGGTATTGACGAAGTTGCGACAAAGGTGTTACGCTATTTCCGATTTGCTTGATGTATAGCAAGAAAAGTGAGGAAAGATAAAAATGACAACGTTTTCATAGAAATATAATAAGGTAAAAGGGCGGTTATTGCTTTTCTTTTTGTAACTTTGCACGCGATTATGGTTTGCAAAGTGCAAGCTATCGGCAAAAATGGAAGATAAATATCTAATAATAAATAAAAAGTAATGGCTACACTTACAATTTCTATTATTGTCGTTTTCGTGCTCGGCTATGCGCTCATAGCCACCGAAAGCTTGACGAAGGTTAACAAGGCGGCGATTGCCCTCTTGATGTTGGTAGGCTGCTGGACCCTCTACATGGTCGATCCTATGCAGTACCTACAGTTGATGCACCCTGACTATACCGGCGGTGCGGCTGGTATGGTGGAGAAGGTGACTTCCATCATCCAGGAGCATCTGGGCGATACCGCCACCACACTCTTCTTCCTGATGGGAGCGATGACCATCGTGGAAATCGTTGACCAGAACGGTGGCTTCAACTGGGTTCGCAAGGTGATGAAGACTCATTCCAAGCGTGCGCTCCTCTGGCGTATCGCCTTCCTTACCTTCATCCTTTCCGCCATCCTCGACAACTTGACCACCAGTATCGTGATGATTATGATTCTGCGCAAGCTTGTCACCGACCACAAGGACCGTATGGTCTATGCCTCTCTCGTGATTATCGCCGCCAACTCGGGTGGTGCCTTCTCCCCAATCGGAGACGTGACCACCATTATGTTGTGGAACAAGGGCTTGATTACAGCCGCAGGTGTTATCGCCGAAATCCTCATCCCAAGTATCATCTCCATGGTGATTCCAGCCCTCATCCTTCAGACGATGTTGAAGGGCGAGCTCAAAATGCCTGAGGTGGCTGCTGGCAAGGAAGCATCGGTAAGCGACTTCACAGAAGGTCAGCGCAAGGCCGTGTTCTGGCTTGGTGTGGGCGGTTTGATCTTCGTGCCTATCTTCAAGAGCATCACCCACTTGCCACCGTTCGTAGGCATCCTTTTGGTGTTGGGCGTGCTTTGGACTGCGACCGAGGTGTTCTATCGTGGCTTGCATCGTGGGCAGGATGCGGAGGGTACCCAGAAGCGAGTAACCAAGTTGCTCTCCCGTGTGGATATGAGTACCATACTCTTCTTCCTCGGTATCTTGATGGCTGTGTCTTGCTTGGCTGAGGTAGGAGTGCTGACCGCTCTTGGACAGGGCTTGAACAGCGTGTTCAATGGCAACCACTATCTCGTGACAGGTATCATCGGCGTACTTTCTAGTATTGTGGATAACGTGCCTTTGGTGGCAGGATGTATGGGTATGTATCCAGTGGCTCCTACTGGCGATATGGCTGTGGATGGTATCTTCTGGCAGTTACTTGCCTACTGTGCTGGTGTCGGTGGTTCCATGCTGATTATCGGTAGTGCCGCCGGTGTTGTGGTGATGGGTTTGGAGAAGATAACCTTCGGCTGGTACATGAAGCACATCTCTTGGATTGCTTTCGTGGGTTACCTGGTTGGTATCATCAGCTATTGGTTCATCCGTACTTTCCTGTATGCAATCTAAAAAGCCTTGTATGCAATATGCAAAGTTAGGTTTGTGATACTTTCGCCCAATGGGGTGGACTCTGACACCTTTTATAACGATAGGGGCATCTTTGTTTCTTTGGAGAAAACAGAGATGCCCCTATCTTTTTTGCGCTATATTGTGTTGAGTTATTTCTTCGCTTTCCCTAGTCGCCATCCTAGTCCTAGCATGAGGTTGTTCGGGGTTTTGAAATCTACCAAGCTATATCCGATGTGTATCATGGCACGTCGGCTGACGTGAATTTTTAAGGCAAGAATCTCATAGACCCCTCTAAAGTCGTTGCGGTTTCCCATCAAGTAGGTTCCTGCACCAAAGTTGATGCTGAAATAGGGCATGGAGAACTCGCCACGTGCGGATAAGCCTAGGGCAGCTTGTCTTCCAAACAGGTGCTTGGTATTTTCTGAATCATCGCTAAAGTCATCGTTCTCTCTGGCGGCAGAACGGTCGTAAACACCATCGAGAGATGCACCTAGGCTGAGCCATGGATTCAGGCGATACATCGGATTCACGTTGAAGCCCATGACGGCATATTTCCCATCTGTTAGATAGGTCTCACCATCGATGTGACAAATGCCTTGCTTCCAAGCGCCATACATGATGATGTCCGTATAAAAGCCTCGGCATGAAGGAACTTTCTCACGTTCTACCTTTGGAACGGATGGAAGTTGGCGATTTATGTAGTAAGCAAGTCCTAGCCGGATACCTCCCGTGTTGAGTCCCATGTTGGGATAGGTGGTATTGCCGTTGGAGAAATGGCTCAGCGATATGCCGGCATTGAAATCTAGATATTTTGATAGCATCCACTTCACGTACAAATCGACATCTATGTAGGCCGTCACCTTGGAACCAATGACTTTGTTCTCGGGATTTTTCTCTTCATCATAAGCGTTCCAACCGAACGCTATGCCGAGATTCCATTCGTAGTTGAGCGATACCCTCTGAGAAAAATTGACAATGGGAGCCCCTTGGAACAGATAGGCGGATATAGGGTTGGACAACCAGCGATTGAATTCATGCCTTGCCAGACCGATGCCCTGGTAAACATTTTGGTGTATGGAACCTGGACGCACCTCGTCACGATTCATGAAGGCATATTTGAGAGTATATGTCATGTCGTGATTCATCGTTCGTGATTCTTCGTTTCCGCCACGCAAGAATTCGTTGGTATGGAATATGGCGGAAGGTACGGCATCAAAACTTATTCGATGAATGGTTTTGATACTGTCTCTCTGAATAGTTTTGATACTGTCTTCTTGAGAATAGGCAGGGAATGACATCCCTGCGACTATTCCAACAATTAATAACCGTAAATACATATTTTGTCTTTTCGTTTCCTTGTGTCCAAGGTCTTCTTTCATTTTTTCGTTTCTTTCATCATTTCCTCCACGGCTCTGATGAGCTGGGTGTCGTGACCGGTGATGTAATCCTCTGGTGAGTTATACACCTCGATGTCTGGGTTCAGCTGGGTGTTCTCGCCGAAGGTGCCTCGCATGTCTCGGCAACCTACCTGCGGAATGCCGAACACCAGGGAGCGGTCCATCAGCGTCTCCCACCATACGGCGGTCATCGTACCAGCCACTGGCGCACCGATGAGTTTGCCAATGCCCAACTCCTTATATACCCAAGGGAAACCATGACCGTTGCTATAGTCGTCCTCGCAAATCAATACGCAGGATGGCTTGGTCCATTTGTTGAATGGGTCCTTGCCCACCACCTTGCCGTGAGGCACGAACTCTTGGTACTGTTTGCCGCTGAGCAGGGTGCAGAGGTCATCGTGCAACCAACCGCCACCGTTGTGACGCTCATCCACTACCACGGCATCCTTGTTGCGATTCTTGTCTGATAACAGTTCGCTATACACCGTGCGGAAGCTCTCGCTGTTCATCGCCTTGACATGTACGTAGGCAATTCTACCATGCGAAACACTATCCACGATGGCACGGTTTCTATCCACCCAACGCTTATAGAGCAACTCCTGTTGGTTGCCTTGCGAGATGCCCTTGATGGTGAGGTCGAAGTTCTTGCCCTTGGCGCTCTTGATGGTGAGGCGGATGTTCTTGCCCACCTTGCCATCGAGCAGTGCGTTGTAGTCTTGACCTGCCTTGATAGCCTCGCCGTCAATCTTCTCGATGATGCAACCTGGAGTTACATCGTTCTTCTTCACGGCGAAAGGACCACGCTTGATAATCTCCTGAATCTTCAGTCCGTCGCCCTCATAGTTAGGGTCGAGGAACACACCGAGGGCCGCAGTGGAGAGGTTGGCTCCCGAAGGGTAGTAACGGCAACCGGTATGGCTGGCGTTCAACTCGCCCAGCATCTCGCTCAGCATCTCGGAGAAATCGAAGTTGTTGTTGATGTAAGGCAAGAACTTCTCATATACCTTGCGATAACCTTCCCAATCTACCCCCTGCAACTTAGGGTCGTAGAACTTATCCTTCACTTGTCGCCAAATATGGTCGAAGAGATACTGGCGCTCTTCGGCTGGCTTGTAATTGAAGTTCGCCTCGAAGTCGATGTTCTTGGTCTGTTTGCTGCCCAAGTCTATCTTCTTGATGTTGCTACCATTGCAGAGGAAGAGATTCTTTACTTCCTTGTCGGCAACGAAGCCGCCGCCTCCGATGTTCTTCATCATCAGCGTGGTGCTGCCTTCCTTCAGGTCGTGGCACCAGAGGTCGTAACCGCCCTCGAAGGCTGCCTGGTAATAAATCTTCTCACCTTTAGAATCGAGGATGGCATCGCCCATGCGGGAAGAGTTGACGGTGAGTCGAACGATGCGGTCACGGCAGTTGTCGATGTCGAGTTCGAGTGGCTTCACTTTCTCCACCTCTATCTTGCCAGTTTTTTCCTCCTTCTTTTTCTGGTCTTCCTTCTTCTTTTCCTCCTTTTCGTCAGCCTTTTTCTCCTTCTCGTCCTTGTTGGCATCGGCTAACTCCAGTTCCTCCTTCGACATACGGAAACGGTCGTAGGCATCGAGGTCGAAGAACATGAGATAGGCATCGTCTTCGGCACCCCAGGAACCATGGCTGCGATAACCGGCACGGTCGCTCTCGAAGAGCATCGCCTTGCCGCCGAGCACCCACTTGCCGTTGCCATCGCTATAGCCGCTGTCGGTAAGATTGTGAACCTCCTTGCCGTCAGCCTTGACGAGAGCGATGTCGGTGTTGTTCCATCCGCCGTTGCCGATGTAGCTGGTTAAGAGCCACTTGCTGTCAGGACTCCACTCAAACCAGATGTCGCCGTCGGAGTAAGAATAGTTATACTTGCCGTCGAGCACGGTGCGCACTTCCTTCGACTTCAGGTTGAGGATGCGCAGGGTGGCACGGTCTTCGTAGAAGGCTACCTCCTTGCCATCTGGGCTGTAGGCAGGATATTGCGAGGTGAGGTTGGTCTTGGTGAGCTGTTCCTCCTCGATGTCGGTCGAGTAAGTAAAGTTCTTCTCCTTGTCGTTCTTGATTTTCGACTGGAAAATCTGCCATACGCCGTTGCGCTCGGAAGCATAGACGAGGCTTCTGCCGTCTGGGGCGAAAC
>DKCU01000005.1 GCA_002451555.1 Candidatus Segatella albertsiae | reverse complement strand
TTTTTGTGCGGTGTTACACCGCTTTGATGAGAGCTTGCTGCATAACTTTTGACGAGAGATTGCTGCATAGCTCTTGATGAGAGATTGCTGCATAGCTCTTGATGAGAGCTTGCTGCTATTTAATATACATCTTTATAATGTACTTATATGATTCAAGAAAAATTCCCTTTGTCTATCGGTGAAGAGCTGGTGCGCAATGAGCGTGCGCTCCTCGCCAGAGTGGAGGATGGCAAACTGATGATGTCTGCCGACTCCGTGAGATTCCTTGTCTTGCATTGCTCGGCTACCCGACGCAACCAGGACTATGGTGTGGAACAGCTTCGCCGTGACCACAAGAGCCGTGGCTTCTACGACATCGGCTATCACTTTTATATCCGTAAGGATGGTACGATGACGCAGCATCGCTTCTTGCTTGAAGTGGGTGCGCATGCGAGACCATACAACCGTTGTTCCATTGGCATCTGCTACGAGGGTGGACTGGATGAGCATGGCAAGCCATGCGACACTCGCACGACCGAGCAGACTGAAAGAGTCATTGATGTGTTGACTCGTCTTCATAAGCTGTTTCCTAAAGCGAAGATTGTGGGGCATCGTGACTTGCCTGGCACTACGCCCAAGGAATGTCCTTGCTTGGACGCTCACGCTGTGTTCGGGTGGATAGAGGAGTTGTGATTTTCATAACAACTTCACATACTTACATTCCGTGAGAAAGGCGGCACAGGCAAGAAAGTTCTCTATCTTGACGACGAAACGCTTCTTGTTGGCTCCCTTCACTCGCTGGAAATACCCCTCGACTCCCTCGAAGATACCTTCCTCTATTCGTACCTTGGCATTGGGGCGGAGGTTGAGCCCATCAATCTCCTCCGCCTTGAAGTACTGGAGTTCGGTGTCGGGATTCTCATAGAGGCGCATGAAGTCCTCCATCTGCTTGTCGGGCACGATGATGGGACGGAACGAGCCATCTTCTGCAGGACGAGTCTTGAACTGCAAGAGTGTATTGTACTCAGCCTTCAAAGCTCGCATACAGGCTTCCTCCGACTGGATGAAGAGGAGATTGCGGATGACGGGGCGTTCCGTTATCTTGCGCACACGGTTCTTATGCCCCACCATACGCTCATAACGCTCCATCGGAACGAAAGCCTTGACGTCGGCGATTTGGCTCATCAAATCCATCACCTTCTGCTCTCGTCCGTATGGCGAACTCATCGCATACCAGTATTTTGGCTTTTCCAACGGCATATTATAGTATGTATATCCTTTTTCTTAGAGTATCGAAAAACTTGTATTTCTACACAAAAGGGTATTCCTTTAGCTCCTTAAAGATTTCATAAGTTTCTCACCTTTAAGCTATTACAGAGTTTTCTCAAAAACGTTTTCATGGGTAAGCCCATGCTTGTAGGGCTTCATTCCATGGAAATTATGTACAAAAATAAGGGAAATTATTGAAATAAACAAATTTTATTTTCTATTTTTTTTATTTTAACACTCGCATTTTTTGGAATGGGCTTCGCCATTCCAAAAGCGTACGTTGCAAAAAGGGCCGACCTCACGGCCAGCCCTTCCTTATACAGAGTAAAATTCAAATAGCCGACACACAATATAAAGGGTTGCCATCCTCACGGATAGCAACCCTTATTTGGTCATATCAACATAAAATTTTAATTTATATAAGAGAGATTTTAATCATTATTGAATTACATGAAGGAGCGAATCTCAGAGAGAGGCCTCTTCTCCATGGTGCCATCCTTGTAAGTTACAGTGAAGTAGTCATGGACAGACTTACCATCCTTAAACTGTACTACAGCCACACCACCTTCACGAAGTTGTAATGTGAAGTACCCCTCACGCTTGCCATTGACATACTTGCCATGCCACTTTTCCTTACCGTTCTTGTAATAGGTCGTCACCTCGCCTTTGAATACGGTGTTTCGGTCGTTGCCCAAGTCGATGAAGCTATAACCGCCCTCAGCTCTCAAGTTGCCATTCATATAATAGTCCTTGAAAACATCCTGTTTGTTGAGCCCTGTACCAGCTGTCATCAATATTCTGTAATAGCTGGCTTGATCTGCACTTGCAACGTTGCTCATATTCTCTGCGTAGAAAATCGTGTCAGCAACTACTGTTGCATTTTCAACATGCTTGCGACCAAAGCTTGCTATGGTCATTAAAGCCATCATGGATAGTAATATAATTCGTTTCATAATTAATACGTTTTTAGGTTTGAATTCTTTTCTTTTTCTACTGCAAAGATAGAGTTTTTTTCTGTAAGTTGTATCAATCATTAACGCTATTTTATTATATTTTTTCACCTACTTTTGATTTAAATCAATTCTAGCCTCAAAAATAAAAAAGTGAAATTTTTAACGCCATTTTTTGACGTTTTGTAAAATCACCACCTAAGAAATATATGTTTAGAAAGCATTTCATTTACATATTGTCACATTATCCATGATACGACATGATAGCAAATCTATCATTCTTACTTATTTTCGCATATACTTGTAAATATTCCATACTCATGCAAAGCATTCCTCAAAAAACAAACTAACCATGCCTATATGAAAGGGTAGAGAAAGTAAGGATTTCCTAAATTTGATGAAATTAGATTACTTTTAAGGCAGTTTATGGCGATAAATATAAATATTTTTGTAATTTTGCATTATAATATAAATAATGTACGCATATGAAACGATATATTTGCTTAGTTTGCATCCTTTTGCAACTCATGACATTCAGTTCTTGTACAAAAGACACAGAACCGTTCAACTCCAACAGTGAGCAAGACAGAGACGAAGATGAGATTACGGGAGATGATTACATCTACCATATCCCTGTCATCTTCCATGTACTATACCAAGACAAAAACGCTGTAGATACTACAGGTAAGAAAAACCAATATGTCGCCTACAGCAGACTTCAGGAAATACTCAACAATGTCAATGACCTGTACGCTGGAAAGTTATATAACTTCGGTAAGGAAAAGGACAATCCGAGCGAAGATATTCATGTGCAGTTTGAGATGGCCTTGTATGACGAGAGTGGCAAGAAGCTATCCACCCCTGGCGTAGAATACATCAAATATACAGGCGAATATCCTATCGACTGCAATAATTTCATGAGCCAAAAGAAGGGAACCAACAAGATTATCTGGGATCCTAACGAGTACATCAACGTCATGGTGTATAACTTCAAGGCAAGTGATGACGCGGAAGGTACCACTTTGGGTATCAGCCATATGCCTTATACCGTAAACGGATATCCACAGATTGAGGGGTTGGAAGACGGCAAAAAGCAAAATCTCAACAAAAACAACATATCTTTTGAATATTGTCTGTCCATCAACAGTCTTTATATCAATTACGAGTCATCACGCTACACGGACGGCAAACATGGTCAAGAGGGATATACCTATAGTTCCGCCGACATCAACGTTACACTGGCGCACGAGCTGGGACATTTCCTAGGACTACATCATGTCTTTGCCGAGAAGAAAAACGGAACCAGCACGGAGCCGGCTGACAACTGTGACGATACTGATTATTGCACTGACACCAAGAGCTACAACAAACCAGCATACGACACATGGTTGAAGAACTATATCAAGGAACACGCTAACGACAAGACTCTCGACATGAATGACTTGATCAAGCGCAACAACGACCAAGGTGACGAATGGGATTCCGACAACTTCATGGACTACTCCGTGAGTCTCAGCTACCGCTTTACACCTGAGCAAAGGAATCGCATGAGGCAAGTCTTGTACTACAGCCCCCTTATGCCTGGTCCTAAAAAGAACAGGAGTACGACTACCCGAAGCCAAGAGACGGATAAAATCATCGACCTACCAATCCGTTTGGCAATAGATAAAGTGGTTCTTCCCAAACCTACGACAAAATATATCTACAAAAGATAGCAGCTCTTTCCATTACGAAAGATAGCAGTTCATTCCAAAGAAATAAAAATAAAGCAAAAATAACAATGAAATATATCATCAAAGCTCCAAAGCACCTCAACGCCACCATTAATTTGCCTGCAAGCAAAAGTATCAGCAACAGAGCGCTTATCATCCACGCCATGGCAGGAGGAAACATCCAACCATCCAACCTCAGCGACTGTGATGACACAGAAGTGATTGTCAACGCTCTGAAAGACATGCCTGATGTCATCAATATCAAGGCCGCAGGCACCGCCATGAGATTTATGACCGCATTCTTGAGTGCAACGCAGGGCGAACATACCATCACTGGAACGGAAAGAATGAAAAACCGCCCGATAGGTGTGCTTGTCGATGCCTTACGCTATCTAGGAGCCAACATCGAATACGAGGAAAAAGAAGGGTATCCCCCACTCCACATCAAGGGACATCCACTAGAAGGAGGAAAGCTGGAAGTGGTGGGAAACATTAGTTCTCAATATATCTCAGCACTTCTGTTGATCGGTCCTATCCTTAAAAAAGGACTAGAACTCAAATTGACTGGAGAAATTGCCTCACGTCCTTACATTGACCTCACCCTCTGGACGATGCAAGAATTTGGTGCGTCGGCTGAATGGACGGATGTCGATACTATCGTTGTCAAGCCACAACCTTACAAAGCACGCCCTTACTTGATAGAAAACGACTGGAGTGCTTCCTCGTACTGGTACGAGATGATGGCCTTGAACGCCAACATCGACTCCGAAATCAAACTGACCGGTCTGATGGATGGCTCCAAGCAAGGAGATTCCGTCGTCAAGTACATATTCAGTCTGCTGGGAGTCAAGACAGAATTTGAGAATAATCAAAACCCAGAGGACACCGATGACAAAGCCAACATCCACACCAGTGCGCCAACGACCGTGACACTGAAAGCCCATCGTTGTCTTTTGCCACGTCTGGATTATGACTTCACGGGGTCACCAGACCTAGCCCAAACCTTCGTAGTATGTTGCTGTCTCATGGGAGTCAAGTTTAAGTTTACAGGACTGGCTAGTCTCAAGATCAAGGAGACCGACAGAATCGAGGCCTTGAAGAAAGAACTCAGGAAAGTGGGCTACGTCATCAAGGATGAAAACGACAACACCCTGATATGGGACGGAGAAAGATGTGAGCCTACGAATGAAGCCATCGACACCTACGAAGACCACCGCATGGCCATGGCCTTCGCTCCGATAGCCTTCAAGTTGCCATCGTTGACCATCAATAATCCGGAGGTTGTCACCAAGTCCTACCCTCATTTCTGGGAGGATTTAAAGTCTGCAGGATTTGAAATTGAGGAGAGTGAAGAACGAAGAGTGAAGAGTGAAGAATCCGTATGATATACTTAATTATAGCCTTAGTCGTGTTGGGAATCATCTCAGCCATCTTCGGGCTCTTCTCCCACAAGAAAGGAGAAGACGAGGAACCTTTGGTGGAAGGTGTATCTTGTAATACTTGCAATGGCGACAACTCGAAATGCGAGCAGGAGTGCATGATGGAAGCTGCCACCAAGGAGATCGAATACTACGACGATGAGGAATTGGATCTTTTCCGTGGCAGGCCTTCCGACGAATATACCGACGAGGAAGTGGAACAATTCGCCGACGTGCTCTACACCATGAAGCCTGAGGAGGTAAGCGGTTGGAACAGAAGTCTCATCCTCAGAGGCATCAACCTGCCCGATCAACTCAAGGACGAAGTCGTCGGATTCTTAAGTGAAGAACGAAGAGTGAAGAGTGAAGAATAAGACAACATGGAAATATTGCAATATACATTTTTTCAGAATGCCATCATCGGTGCATTTCTCGTAAGTATTCTGTGCGGCTTCATAGGTACTTACATTGTTACTCGCCGCCTGGTCTTCATCAGCGGCGGCATCACCCATGCCTCGTTTGGTGGCATTGGCATCGGGGTCTTCATGGGAATCAATCCGGTTCTGTCAGCCATGGTCTTCGCCATCCTCAGTGCCTTCGGCGTACAATGGATGTCGCAAAAAAAGGATGTGAGGAAAGACTCCGCCATCGCACTTTTCTGGACATTTGGGATGAGCATCGGTATCATCTGCTGTTTCTTGACCCCTGGTTTCATGCCCGACTTGCCCTCATTTCTCTTCGGTAGCATCCTGACCATTGAGTCGGCAGACCTCATTCTGTTGTTCGTTCTGACGGCAATCGTCGGCCTGCTCTTCACATTCCTGTTACGCCCGATAGAATATGTGTCATTTGACAGCACTTTCGCACGCTCGCAGCACTTGCCCGTCACAATGATAGAGTACATGATGATGGCACTCATCGCCATGACCATCGTTGCGTCGCTGAAAATGGTAGGAATCGTATTGGCTATCAGTCTTTTGACGATTCCTCAGATGACAGCCAACTTGTTCACCTATCACTACAAGCGCATGATAGTTCTGAGCATCATTCTGGGATGGATAGACTGCATCATAGGACTTTACGTCAGCTATTTGCTCAATGTACCATCGGGAGCTTGCATCATATTCATCAGCATCCTGGTTTTCGTGATTTGCAAAGTCATCAAGACTTATCGCAAGTACCTCCTTCTCATATTGCTATTGCCACTTTTAAGTGGCCTCATGAGTTGTTCCACCCAGAAAAATACAGCAAAGAGTAGATGGTGGCACTCCTTCAATGCCCGATACAACACCTATTACAATGGTTCCTTGGCATACATCGACGCTTCATTGGAAAAGGAAAATGGCAACAAGGACAACTTCACGGAAATCATACCTCTCTATACGGTAAGCAACAAAAACAGCCGTGAGCTAGGAAAGTCGAACTATGAGAAAGCCATTACGAAATGTGAGAAAGCCATCCATCAACATAGCATCAAGAAACGCCCCGAATGGACGAAGAACAGACGCAAGACCGCCAAGGACATCGAGTGGCTGAGCCGCAAGGAATACAATCCTTTTCTGTGGAAAGCGTGGCTCCTCATGGGACGTTCGCAATTCTACAAAGGTGACTTCGATGGAGCGGCAGCCACTTTTGCCTATATGAGTCGCCTATATGCCACGCAACCAGCCATCTATGGAAGGGCACGCGCATGGCTTGCCAAATGCTACATCGAACAAGATTGGCGATATGACGCAGAAGATGTCATCCGCAATATGCAAAGAGACAGCATCCATTGGCGTGCGCAAAAAGAATGGGACTACACTTACGCCGACTACTATGTTCACATCGGAGACTTCGAACAAGCCATTCCCTACCTCAAGAAGGTAATCAAGCACGAGATGCGCCGCAAGCAAAAAGCACGCGAATGGTTTCTCTTAGGACAGTTGCAAGCTGCTGTAGGAAACAGAGACGATGCCTACAAAGCTTTCAAGCATGTCATCCGCCTCAATCCACCCTACGAGCTGGAGTTCAACGCCCGCATCTCCATGTCAGAGGTGATGGCGAAAGGAAACGCCAAACAAATGATCGGCAAGCTCAAGCGCATGGCTATCTCAGACAAGAACAAGGAATATCTCGACCAAGTATATTATGCCATGGGTAATATCTATCTCAACGAGAAAGATACCATCCATGCCATCTCCGCCTACGAAAAAGGAAACGCCAAGGCCACCAGGAGCGGCATCGAGAAAGGCGTCTTGCTTCTACATCTGGGCGACTTGTACTGGGGGATGGAAAAATACAGCGATGCCCAACGCTGCTATGGCGAGGCCATCGGACTTCTCGACAAGGACAGAAAGGACTACCAACTGCTTTCTGACCGTTCCAAGATTCTGGACGAACTCGTGCCACACACGGAAACCGTGCACTTGCAAGACTCCCTGCAAGCCCTCGCCAAGATGAGCGAGAAGGACAGGAACGCTGCCATCGACCGTGTCATAGACGCTCTCAAGAAAAAAGAGAAAGAGGAAAAGAACCGTCTTGCCGAGGAAGAAAGCAATCGTCAGCAAGCTCAAAACGGAGGCAACGCCAATAGGAACAATACGGCAAACAAGAACACAAGTGCCAACAATTCGGCACAGAAAGGGGCATGGTATTTCTACAATCCTATCGCTGTGAGCCAGGGTAAGACACAGTTCCAGCGCCTGTGGGGCAAACGAGAGAATGTGGATAACTGGCAACGCATCAACAAGACTGTCGTTAGCGCACCACAAGAAGGGGCAGAAGAAATGACTGACGAAGTAAGAGATTCGCTTGCCCACGCTGCCGTAGTAGAAGATTCTCTCAAACAGATGGCAGATAGTGCTCAGAACGACCCGCACAAGAGAGAGTACTATCTGGCACAAATTCCTTTTACGGAAGAACAGATGACAGCTAGCAACAAATTGCTGGAGGATGGTCTGTACAATTCTGGTGTAATTTTCAAGGATAAGTTGGACAATCTCAACTTAAGCGAGAAAGCGCTCAGAAGACTGGAGAACAATTATGCCACCGACTTCGAGCACATGGACGATGTTTATTACCATCTCTACCTGCTCTATTCACGCAAGGATATGCCAAGCCAGGCAGAAAGTTATGTACAAAAGTTGAAGGAAAAATATCCAAAGAGCCAATGGACCACCCTGTTGACGGACCCTTACTACAAGGAGAACGCCCAGTTTGGCACACACATCGAAGACTCCCTATACACTGCCACCTACGAAGCCTTCAAGGCAAACAGATATAGTGAGGCGAAAGGCAACGCGCGTATCTCTGCCAGTAGATTTCCTACAGGAGCCAACCGAGACAAGTTCTTGTTCATCGGTGGACTTAGCAAGCTCAACGATGGCGATGCAAATGGCTGCGTGGAAGATATGAAGACTATTGTAGAGAAATATCCTAATAGCCGCATTAGCGAGATGGCTGGCATGATTGTCAATGGAGTGAACGCAGGAAAGCGACTCCATGGAGGTAAGTTCGACCTGGAGGATGTGTGGAACAGGAGAAGTGTAGTGCTCAATGACCAAGACTCCACGAAGCAAAAGAGTTTTGTCCCTGACCGCAACGCTAACTTTGTGTTCATGCTGGTATATCAGCCAGACTCCTTGAACGAAAACCAGTTGCTCTTCGAAATGGCGAAGTATAACTTCACCCACTATCTCGTGCGCAACTTCGACATCAACCTAGAAGAACAAGACGGACTACACAGAATGATACTCTCGGGATTCCGCAACTACGATGAGGCATGGCAATATGCCCATGAGGCAACGCAGCAAACTGCCATCACACGCATCATCGGCAAGGCACGCATCGTTCTCATCAGCGAACCGAACCTTGAGCTTTTAGGTTCTCGATTCACCTACAATGATTACGAGAAGTTCTATCAGAAGCATTTCGCAGCCCTAAAGATAAGGAGCAACGTCATGCCACTCCTGACAGAACCAACGGAAATCGTGACCGAGAAAGAGCCTGAGAAAACGGCTGCTGGTGACGAAGAACTTCTAGAGGAAAATGGAAACAACGATGATTCCAATTATATGGAAATCATCGAAGAGGAACAACCGCAAAAAAAGGAACAAACTGTTAAAAAGGATGAAGACTCTATTGAAATCAACGAACCTGAAAAGATAAAGATCGAGCCTCAGAAACAGGAAGAAGCCAAGAAGCAGGAGCCTCAGAAACAGGAAGAGGTCAAGAAGCAAGAACCATTAGAGGAAGACGAGGATGGTATTTACTTCTATGACGAAACAGAAGATAACAAGAAGCAAGAAAATAAGAACCAAAAGTCAACAGTAAAACAAAAAGATGACAAGAAGAATGAAGAAAAGAAAGATGACAAGTTCGACTTGGAAGACGAATACTTTGACTTCGATGGTTTCTAATTTCGTGTAAAAGGAAAAATCTTTATATAATACGAGAGACTTCATAAAGCCTCAAAAGAATTTATAAAAAAGGAAGAAAAATATGAGCAACGGTTTAATACTTTGGGTAGATGACGAGATAGAACTTCTCAAGGCCCATATCATATTCCTGGAGAAAAAGGGTTACGAGGTGGTAACAGTCAGCAATGGTCCCGATGCCATCGACCAGTGCAAGCAACAAACCTTCGACCTCATCCTCCTCGACGAGATGATGCCAGGACTGAGTGGTTTGGAGACCCTTCAGCAAATCAAGGACATCCAACCTGCCACGCCTGTTGTCATGTGTACCAAGAGCGAGGAAGAGAACATCATGGACCAAGCCATCGGTTCCAAGATTGCCGACTACCTCATCAAGCCCGTCAACCCTAGCCAGATATTACTATCTCTTAAGAAGAATATCCATCGCAAGGACATCGTGACGGAGGTGACGCAGAGCGGTTATCAACAGGACTACCAACAGATAGCCATGCAAATCATGGATTGCCGTACCCCACAAGAATGGATGGAGGTATATAAGAGGCTCGTAAAATGGGAACTGGAGTTGAGCGATACAGAGAGCTCGATGACCGAGCTGCTCGCCATGCAAAAGGAGGAAGCCAACAAAGCTTTCGCAAAATATATTTCCAAGAACTACCTCGACTGGGTGAACCCCAAAAACATCGCCCACCCAATGGAAGGAAAGCCCGTGATGAGTCCTGACATCTTCAAGACGAAAGTCTTCCCTAAGTTGGACAAGGGAGAGAAAGTGTTTCTCATTGTCATCGACAACTTCCGCTACGACCAGTGGAAGATGTTGGCACAGGACATCGGCGACCAGTTCGACATCAACGAGGATATGTATATGAGCATCCTGCCTACAGCCACTCAATACGCTCGCAACGCCATTTTCAGCGGTTTGATGCCCAACAAAATCGCCGAGATGTTCCCGGATTTATGGGTCGATGAGGATGAGGAGGAAGGCAAGAACCTCAATGAGGAACCTCTCATACAGACACAACTGGACAGATTCCGCAAGCACTACTCGTTCAGCTACCACAAAATCAACGACTCTGTAGGAGCTGACCGATTCCTCGACAAGTACAATGAATGCAAGAACAACGACCTCAACGTACTGGTCATCAACTTCATTGATATGCTCTCCCACGCTCGTACCGAGTCAAAGATGGTGAGAGAACTCGCCAACAACGAGTCGGCTTATCGCAGCATCACCCAGAGTTGGCTACGCCATTCCGTTCTCTCCGACCTGTTCAAGCGATTGGCACAAAGCGACTTCAAGGTCATCATCACTACCGACCACGGCAGCATCAGGGCATCGAAGCCGATCAAGATTATCGGTGATAGAAATACCAATACGAACCTGCGCTACAAGTTGGGCAAGAACCTCGCCTACAATGCCAAGGAAGTGTTCGTCATCAAGGAGCCACACAAAGCACAACTGCCAGCCCCCAATCTGAGCACGTCGTATGTATTCGCCTACGGAGATGCCTTCTTCGCTTATCCGAACAACTACAACTACTACGTATCATACTACAAAGATACGTTCCAGCATGGCGGTATCTCGATGGAAGAAATGCTCATACCGCTCATCACACTGACACCAAGAAAAAAAGGATAAGAAAGTGAAGAACGAAGAGTGAAGAGTGAAGAATTCAATAGTAAAGATTAAATAAAAAGAATATGAAAATTAAGATTGATTCATTAGAAAACATCCATGTTGCAGCCAAAGAATTCATCGCCAACATGGGTAACGGCAAGGTCTTCGCCTTCTATGGCAAGATGGGTGCCGGCAAGACTACGTTCATCAAAGCCATCTGCGAGGAATTGGGAGTGGATGATGTCATCACCTCTCCTACTTTCGCCATTGTCAACGAATACACAGCCGGCAACGGCAACCCTATCTATCATTTCGACTTCTATCGCATCAAGAAGGAGGAAGAAGTCTATGACATGGGCTACGAAGACTATTTCTATGGTGGAAACCTATGTTTCCTGGAATGGCCAGAGCTGATAGAAGACCTCCTGCCAGAAGACGTGACCAAGGTCACCATCCAAACGGAAGACGACGGCACAAGAACCGTGGAATTTTAGAAGAGAAGGCATCTGGCACAAGATTTGGATATATGCTGGTAATCCAAAAGAACTCCCCTCTAACCATTACGGCTAAAGGGGAGTTCCTTGATGATAAACTACGATGTCTTACAAGAGGGCGTTGAACTTCTCCTGAAGGGTAGCCTTGGATGCTGCGCCGACATACTTGTCAACCAACTGACCGCCCTTGAAGAACAAGATGGTAGGGATGTTGCGAACACCAAATTCCATGGCGATGTCATCGTTCTCCTCAACATCACACTTACCTACTACCAACTTGCCGTCAAACTCGCCAGCAAGCTCTGATACGATAGGGGCAATCTGACGGCAAGGACCGCACCATGTCGCCCACAAATCTACTACCAATGGGAGTTCGCCATTCTTGTACTCCTCGAAATTGTCTTTTGTAATTGTTACTTCCATTTTCTTATTTTTTTATATTATGATATGAATGTTTGTATCTTATGATGTTACCGTGAGAAGACTCGATTATCAGTTGATACTGTACGACATCTTCGGGTTGCTGTCTATATACTGTATCAGCTCCTTCCCCACATTGACCGTCTTGTCTTGGGCACGGAACATGATGAAGTTATTGCTCTCCACGTCGTGTATCTGGAAATACAGTTGGGTCCTGCCTGCCACGTCATCTTTCAGCATGGAGTTGAAATCATTGACCACGGTATCGTCTATCGCATCGCTATCCACGGTGATGGTCAGTCGCTCGATACGATTTTCCTTGACCGTCTGCATATAGTCGATGCTGTTGATTTTAAACTCGAGATACGTGCTATTGGCATATCGAGGGGCACACTTCGCCGTGATATAGACCGAAGAACCTTCCATGAGATGACCACTCCACATTCCCCAGTCCTCGCCAAAGAGAGCCAACTCGCCCGAGCCTTCGAAATCCTCCATCGTAACAAATCCGCATGGTTTACCTGTCTTGGTAAACTTGGTTCTCACTGCCGTGATGATGCCTCCAAAGACGATGTCCGCCTTCTTCGCCAAAGCCACCTTGTCGCCTAGTTCCGAACAATGTGTATTGCACATCGAATTGAGGATGACACTGTAATCGTCAAGCGGATGGGCAGAGAGGTAGATTCCCACCAATTCCTTCTCCTTGTTGAGTCGTTCGATGGTACTCCAAGGCTCCGCATTAGGAATAGGAGGCGTAGCGATTTCCACCGCCTCGGTTCCACCAAAGAGAGAGGTGACCGCCTCTTGCTGCTCACGCTGATAGAGCTGACCATACTTGACCAGGGTGTCGAGGAACACATTTCCCTTGCTGTCCTTGCCAAAGAAATTTTCACGAGGTATGCCGAAACTGTCGAAGCCACCGCTTAACGCCAAACTTTCGAAGGCCTTGCGGTTGACATTGCTGAAATCCACTCGCTGGGCGAAATCAAAGATGTCCTTGTAAGGTCCGTTTTTCTCTCGCTCCGCCACGATGGCATCAGCAGCAGGGGCTCCCATGCCCTTGATGGCAGAAAGTCCGAAACGTATCTCACCATGCTCGTTCACACCGAAGGCACGGTAACTCTCGTTGACATCGGGTCCCAAGGTCTTGATGTTCATCGACTGGCACTCCTCCATCAACTTGGTAATCTCGGTAATCTGCGCAAAGCGACGAGTCATCAAGGCAGCCATATACTCGGCTGGATAATGCGCCTTCATATAGGCAGTCTGATAAGCTACCCAAGAGTAGCAGGTGGCATGCGACTTGTTGAATGCATAGGAGGCAAACTTCTCCCAGTCGCCCCATATTTTCTCCAATATCTTAGGGTCGTGGCCATTCTCCTGTCCTTGCTTGATGAACTTAGGTTTCATCGCATCTACGATGTCCTTCTTCTTCTTACCCATCGCCTTACGCAAGGCATCAGACTCACCTCGGGTAAAGTTGGCGAGCTGTCGGGAAAGAAGCATCACCTGCTCCTGATACACCGTGATACCGTATGTATCCTTCAAGTACTTCTCCATGCAAGGGATGTCGTACTTGATTTCCTCCTGACCATTCTTTCGGGCAATGAAAGAAGGGATATAGTCCATAGGTCCCGGACGATAGAGCGCATTCATGGCGATCAAGTCCTCGAACACCGTAGGCTTCAACTCACGCAGATACTTCTGCATACCCGGCGACTCAAACTGGAAGGTACCGATGGTTTGCCCTCGCTGGTAGAGTTCATAGGTCAAGGTATCGTCTATCGGAATGTGATCGAGGTCCACATCCTCGCCCAAAGTTTGCTTGACCACCTTGCAAGCCTCCTTCAACTCGGAGAGGGTCTTCAGACCCAAGAAGTCCATCTTGATCAACCCCGTAGATTCAATCACATGGCCATCATACTGCGTCACTGCCGTCTTCAAGCCTGGGAAATCAGGGTCGTCGGCCGTAGAGACAGGTACCCAGTTGCTGATAGGGTCACGACAGATAATGAAACCACAGGCATGGATGCCCGTGCCACGAATCGTACCCTCCAACATCTTGGCATACTTGATGGTATTGCTCTCGCGAGGGTCTGTGGAAAACTCCGCATCTCGCAACTCTGGGGTATATTTGATGGCATTGGTCAAGTTCATCTTCGCACCATCAGGCAACCTATCAGGTATCGCCTTACAAAGGGCATTCGCCTTGTCCAATGGCAGTTTCTCGACACGAGCCACATCCTTGATGGAGTTCTTCGTCGCCATACTGCCATAGGTGATGATATGGGCACAGTTCTCATGGCCATACTTGTCCATCACCCAACGAAGCACCTTACCACGTCCGTCATCATCGAAGTCGGTATCGATATCAGGGAGGTTGACACGGTCTGGATTCAAGAAACGCTCAAACAGCAGGTCGTACTTCAGTGGGTCTATCTTGGTGATACCCAAGCAATAAGCCACCACGGAACCTGCCGCAGATCCACGGCCAGGACCAACCACCACGCCCAGTTCCTCACGAGCCGCACGGATGAAGTCGGACACAATCAAGAAGTAACCCGGAAAACCCATGGTCTTCATGACGTGCAACTCGAAGTTGACATGTTCATCCACATTGGCAGGAAGCGGGTCTCCATATCGCTCCTTGGCACCCTCGTAAGCCAGGTGCTTCAAGTATTCAGCCTCAAACTTGATACGATATATCTTGTCGTAACCGCCCAAGCGGTCGATGACCTTCTGTCCTTCCTCAGGTGGCAACTGGTTCTCGCCATTCTCATCGGAAGTAAACTCCTTGAAGAGATCTTCCTCAGAGACCTTCTCACGCAACTGTTCCTCCGTGCCGAAACTCTCTGGAATCGGGAAGAAAGGCATGATAGGTCCATGGTCGATGCTATAGATTTCCACCTTATTATATATATCAAGCGTATTCGACAACGCCTCGGGGATGTCGGAGAACACCTCGTTCATCTCCTCGCGAGTCTTAAACCACTCCTGCTTGGAGTAGCGCATACGGTTGGGATCATCCAAATCCTTGCCTGTGGCGATACAGAGCAAATGGTCGTGAGCCTCAGCAGTTTCCTTGTCCTCAAAGTGGCAGTCGTTGGTACAAATCAACTTGATGCCGTATTCCTTGGCAAACTCTATCAAGACCTTGTTGGCCTTCTGTTGCAACTCGTAAGCCTCACGATTGGCAAGAAGTCCCGGGTCATCGGGCACCTTATGTCGCTGAAGCTCCAGGTAGTAATCCTCGCCAAAGAGATTATGATACCACTCGCAAGCCTCACGGGCACCAGCGATGTCACCTTCCAAAATCTTCTTAGGCACCTCGCCAGCGATACAAGCCGAGCAGACAATCAAGTCCTCATGATATTTCTCCAAGTCGGCACGGTCGGTACGAGGGCGCATGTAATAACCATCCACCCACGAATTGCTGACCAACTTGATGAGATTCTTGTAGCCGTTGTAGTTCTTAGCCAACACGATGAGGTGATAACCACTCATATCACCCTTGTCCTTCTCACGGTCTTCCTTACGACGGTGAGCCACATACATCTCGCAACCGATGATAGGCTTGAAAGGCTCCAAGCCCTCCTTCTTCCTGCCCTTGTTGACCTTGGCGCAGTAATCGGTGAGTTCCTTGATGCCAAACATGACACCGTGATCAGTCACTGCCATACCCTTCATGCCGTCCTTGATGGCCTTATCTACAAGATGCGGAATCTTCGACTGACCATCGAGGATGGAATACTGTGTATGGACGTGTAAATGTATGAAATCTTCCATTTTTTATGCTAAAAACTGATTTTTGAGTTCAAAGTTACTGCTAAAAGTTGAGATAACCAAAAGAAATAGCAGAAAAATTTGCGAAAGTGACAAAAATGATGTACCTTTGCACTGATAAAAACTTAATATCTCCATAATGGGACAAAAAATAAAGAAATTAAAGAAAATAAGACTACACCGCGAAGGTACCGATCAACTTGTTTACGGCATCATTGCCCTGATAGCAATCGCGGTGATATTGTGGAACGCCTTTGACAACAAAATTCCTTTTTGGATTTTCTCCGTGGTCTTCGGCGTCGTATATTGCATCGTGCTCAACTTTTATCGTTGTCCGATACGTTATCTCAACGTAGAAGACACCGAAAAGCTCGTTGTCGCTCCTGCCGATGGCAAGATTGTCGTGATAGAGGAAGTAGATAACGCTCCTTACTTCAACGACAAGCGTCTGATGATTTCCATCTTCATGAGCCTATGGAACGTTCATGCCAACTGGTTCCCAGTGGATGGAAAGGTGAAATTCGTGAAGCACGTCGATGGCAACTATCACAAAGCTTGGTTGCCTAAGGCGAGCGAGGAGAACGAGCATGCCGATGTCATGATCACCACACCTGATGGAGTGGATGTGTTATGTCGCCAGATAGCGGGTGCCGTGGCACGCCGCATCGTAACCTATGCCAAGGATGGAGAGGAATGCTATATCGACGAACACCTGGGCTTCATCAAGCTCGGTTCGCGCGTGGATGTTTATCTGCCTGTGGGTACTGAGGTTTGTGTCAAGATGGGGCAATCCACCACGGGCGACCAGACCATCATCGCCAAGTTGAAATAAACATACAAGGTTAGCTGAGCCATTCAGCAAGTTTTATATTCATCAAAAATGAGCATCAAAAAACATATACCGAATACGATAACCTGCTGCAACCTGATTTCCGGTTGCATCGCCACTTCGTATGCCTTTGGAGGTTCACCCAAGATGGCTCTCCTTTGGATTATCATCGGTGCAGTATTTGACTTTTTCGATGGCATGAGCGCCAGATTGCTTCATGTCTCCTCTCCAATAGGCAAGGAGTTGGATTCCTTGGCTGACGACGTGACCTTCGGTGTTGCACCAGCGACCATCGTCTTCTCGCAGCTCTTCGTCATGGAATATCCATCCATGTTGGAGCCTTTGCGTCCTTGGTTGCCATACACAGCCTTTATCATCGCCGCCTTCTCGGCATTGAGATTGGCAAAGTTCAACCTCGACGAGCGACAGACAACTTCTTTCATCGGAGTTCCGACACCTGCCAATGCCTTGTTTTGGGGTTCGCTGATTGTGAGCGATCCTTCTTGGCTTACCAACAATAATTGGTCAGTATTCATCATCTTGGCGATGATTCTCGTCACCAGTTTCCTGCTGGTATGCGAGTTGCCGCTCTTTGCCCTGAAGTTCAAGCAATGGTCGTTCAAGGGCAATGAAGTGAAGTATTGTTTCGCAGGATTGACCGTCATCATCCTCGCCGCATCGGTATTCACCGAGGGTGTCATCGGATTCTTGCAGGGATGGTGGATTGTGATACTCATCTACGTCATCCTCTCGGTGACATTGCATTTGAAGAAGAAATAAAGCTTATTACAAGATAAATGAAGTCGCCCTGAAAGGGCAAAAGCATTGACATTAAGTTGCTTTTGCCCTTTCAGGGCGATTTATGATACACCCTCTTTCGGCTCGCCAGTATAGTTATACATAAATGAGCTTCTATTAATTATGCACCAAGGTGCCGATTTCCTCACCTTCCATCACTTTCTTCAAGTTGCCGACAATGTCCATATTGAAGACATAGATAGGAAGATTGTTTTCCTTGCACATGGTAGTGGCAGTCAAATCCATCACCTTCAAGCCCTTGGTATAAATCTCATCGTATGTGATATCCTTGAACTTGGTGGCAGTAGGGTCTTTCTCAGGATCGGCGGTATAGATGCCATCCACGCGAGTACCCTTGAGCATCACGTCAGCCTCGATCTCAATGCCACGGAGAGAAGAGCCTGTATCAGTGGTGAAGTAAGGACTACCCGTACCTGCGGAGAAAATGCAGATATAACCAGCCTCCATCGCCTCGATGGCCTTCCACTTACTATAAAACTCACCGATAGGTTCCATACGAATGGCAGTCAGCACCTTAGTCTTTACACCCAAAGCACCCAAAGCACTACTCAATGCAAGGGAGTTGATGACCGTGGCGCACATGCCCATCTGGTCGCCCTTCACACGATCGAAGCCCTTTTGACTTCCACTCAATCCACGGAAGATGTTACCACCACCAATGACGATGCCTATCTGCACGCCCATCTCATGCACCTCCTTGATTTGCTTAGCATAATCACTCAGACGCTCAGGGTCGATGCCGAAGCTCTGCTTACCCATCAAGCTCTCACCGCTCAATTTCAAAAGGATTCTTTTAAACTTAGCCATATTTTATTTTTTAATATTGAATATTAAATGAACTTCAATTCACCAAAGGCATAGGAGCGAATCACACCTTTCTTGTCATGGAGAATGAGATGTCCGTCATCCTCGACCTCGACAAAAGCCCCCTCGAACTCTCCATCAGCATCTTGATAACGATGATACCCCTTGCGGCGGTAGAGCGCCAGGTGATAGATGCCCGACACGTCCTGATAATCGGCACGCCGCAAGAGTTCATAATATCTTTCGAAGGCATCCAAAATCTTTTGCAACACCTCTTCTCTATCTACCTCATGACCTAATATTTGCGCCAAGGACACAGGGTTGGGCGCATCGCTTCGGAACACCGTTTGGTTGATATTCACCCCCGTGCCGAAGATACAAGTCTTGATGCCCTTGGAATCCACGGAGGTTTCTATCAGCGTGCCACTGATTTTCTTGTCATTCCAATACACATCGTTGGGCCACTTCAGGGTGATGCCATCGACATAGGAATCCAACGCATCCTTCAAGGCGAGAGCCTCTGCCATGGACAAGACAAACTGACGACGAACGGGAACCCAATGGGGATGCACCTGGATGCTGAAAAGCAAGTTTTTTCCATCCTCACTCTCCCAGGTATGCACACCTTGTCCCTTACCTGCCGTCTGATAGTCGGCGACAGCCACTATCATCTCTTCATCTTCCGTCTCCTGGTACTCACGAAGATAACGGTTGGTAGAATCTATCTCGTTCAATCTGATTATTTTCCTTTTCATATCATATACATTATTATCATATAAAATCCGTCATATCAACAATGGGTTGAAAGCATCTTCTATATGCTCGACATTAACAATATTATTTTTGCTCCCGACAACAGAAATGATGTCGAAGCGAACATCCAATTCCACGTGGTTCAACTTGACATAAGCGTTGGCGGCAATCGCCAAATTGCGCATCTTGTGAACATCCACCGCTTCCTCGGGCAATTGCAATTCTACCTCCCTACGAGTTTTGACTTCCACGAAGACGAGCGTATCTTGGTCCTCCGACAAGGCGATGATGTCCAAGTCTCGCTTTCCCATTCTCCAGTCACGCTCCAGGATGACATACCCCTTACGTTCCAGAAAAGCAGCGGCTTTATCCTCGCCCCATTTGCCCAAATCGTTATGTTCTGCCATATTTTGAAATATTTTCTATAAAGATAATGCAAAAGTAACATTTTTCTTTCTAACTTCAAACTATTTTAAGTACTTTTGCATCCAAAACTTAAAATAAGATGGAAGAACAAAGAAAGAAAGACGAAGAATACATGAGAAAAGCTCTCGTGGAAGCACAACTTGCATTCGATGAAGACGAGATTCCCGTTGGTGCCATCATCGTATGCCAAGACAGGATTATCTCTCGTGCCCACAACCTGACGGAGATGCTGCACGACGTGACGGCTCATGCCGAGATGCAAGCCATCACCTCCGGGGCGAATATGCTTGGCGGTAAATATCTCAAGGACTGCACACTCTACGTCACGGTGGAGCCATGCGTGATGTGCGCAGGAGCCATCGGATGGTCACAGATGTCAAGAGTGGTCTATGGGGCATCCGACGAGAAAAGAGGCTACAGAAAGTTTGCGCCCGATGCCCTGCATCCTAAGACGACAGTAACATCGGGCGTATTGGAAGACGAGTGCAAGGCACTCATGCAAGATTTCTTTCAACAGAAGAGATAAAACAAGAAAACCTTCCCATGTCTTCAGCACACAGGAAGGTTTCCAATATTTTTTACCTTTTTACTTTTTTACCTTTTTACCTTTTTACCTTTTTACCTTTTTACCTTTAAAAAACGCCTTTATTTTACAAGCACTACAAGATACTTGCTGGTACTCCAGAATATCTGTGGATTGGTGATACGCAAAGTATATTGCTTGTTGGCATCACGAACCAAGCTATAACTGCTGGATGGATGTGCAGTCAACAACTTAACTGACTTGGAGTAAAGTTTGATTTCCGTCGTGTTGCGAATATCAATCTTGGTGAAGTAGTTCTTGTTGAAGTTGCCGCTCATCACCTTGCCATCCTCCATGATGTGCTGTCCCTTCAACTCCTTCTTGGTACCGAAGACATACCAAGCCGTATTCAACTGCTTGTCCTGAGCATTGATGGTCGCTGTTTTGTTCTGGCTCTCAGTCTTCAAGTTGCTCACGTTGGTGTTCAAGTTGTTGATAGACTCGTCAAGAGCAGCGATGTGAATATCCTTGCTATCCAGTTCCTCACGGAGAGTCTGGAGCTGTTTCTCCTTCTCCGCCAATTCAGCCGTAAGAGACTCAATCGTCTTCTTCAACTGAGTAGCTTGCAAAGAGCTGCCTTCCAGTTTCTTGTTCAACTCAGCAATCAGTTCCTTGTTTTTCTTCATTTGATTGGCGATGAACTGGATGTCCTCCTTCAGCTTCTGCTTATTGTTGGCACCCTCACCGCTCTTAGCCAAAGCCACGCGATTTTCAGCCTCGCTGATTTGGCGAAGACCTTCCTGAACCTCATTAAACGTACCCATCAAGTCATTGATCTCGCTATCTTTTTGCGCGATGATGTCATTGAGCGAATCAGCTTGATGCACATTAGCCAAGTCTGGCTTATTCTTACCCTCATTACAACCTGTCAGCAACAAGGCAGCACAGCAGGCGATAAAAAATAGTTTTTTCATAATCTTTCTCCTTTTAATTTTGATTATTATTCCTTTTACGTTCTTCACGTCGCTTTTCTTTCAATTCTTCTTTGAGCAACTTCGGGTCTTTGCCCGCGAGCACGATGACAAACTCCCCTCGCGGCTCCGCCTCCTCGAAGTGGGCTATCACCTCGGCAAGCGTACCACGCACGCTCTCCTCGTGAATCTTGGAGATTTCACGACAGCAACTTACCTGTCTATCTTCTCCGAAGACCTCGGCAAACTGTTGCAGGGTCTTGACCACTCGATACGGCGACTCGTAGAATATCATCGTGCGGGTCTCGTTCTGCAAGGACTCCAAATAGGTCTGCCGACCTTTCTTCTGAGGGATGAATCCCTCGAAGCAGAATCTATCGCATGGCAAGCCCGATGATACGATGGCAGGGATGCAAGCCGTCGGTCCCGGCAAAGTCTGCACGGTGATGCCCGCCTTGGCAGCCTCACGAGCCAGATAGAACCCCGGGTCGCTGATGCCGGGAGTGCCCGCATCGCTTATCAAGGCTATCGTCTCTCCAGCCTTCAGTCGCTCGACGACCGATGCCGAAGTGCCATGTTCGTTAAACTTATGATGCGCCATCAATCTGTTTTTGATGTCGAAATGCTTCAGTAGGACACTCGAAGTTCGCGTGTCCTCGGCGAGCACCAAATCAGCCTCTTTCAGAACCCTGATGGCCCGCATTGTCATGTCCTCCATGTTGCCAACTGGAGTCGGTACGATATATAATATGCCCATACAGCGTACAAATGTAGTTAATAAATCTTTCTAAGCAAAAAAAAAACGATTTTCTTTGCATTTTTTAAAACCTTATTGCTAATTTTGTGCCCGAAATGACAGAAAATCTAATTGGGGAGACACACCGTCCCGGCAGAATAGAAGTGGTGTGCGGTTCTATGTTCTCTGGAAAAACAGAGGAATTGATCCGAAGAATGAAGCGAGCAAAGTTCGCCAAGCAGAAGGTGGAAATCTTCAAGCCTTCCATCGACACACGTTACTCAGAAGAGGATGTCGTGAGCCATGATCAGAACTCTATCCGATCGACTCCGATTGAGTCTTCCGGGGCTTTGCTCTTATTGGCTTCCGACATCGACGTGGTCGGTATCGACGAAGCCCAGTTTTTCGACAAAGGTCTCGTGGAGGTATGCAACGAGCTTGCCAACCGTGGCGTACGAGTCATCGTGGCTGGCTTGGACATGGACTACAAGGGAATCCCCTTCGGTCCTATCCCTGCCCTCTGTGCCATCGCCGACGAGGTGACCAAGGTGCATGCCATCTGCGTGAGATGCGGTGCCTTGGCGTACGTGAGCCATCGACTCGTCCACAACGACAAGCGTGTGCTTCTGGGTGAGCAAGACGAATACGAGCCTCTGTGCAGGGAATGCTACCAAAAGGCTTTGAAGAGTGAAGAACATAACAAGTGAAGAATGAAGAGTGAAGAGTGAAGAATTCAAATGCCATAAGGGCGCAAAACTCATTAAACACACAACATTCAACACTTAACATTATTATATATTATGGCAAAGGAAATAACATTCGACAAATTCATCCGTTGGGCTGGTATCGTACTCATCATCTTTGCAGTGCTTTACATCACCAATTATCTAAGCAGTGTACTTCTGCCATTCTTTATCGCATGGTTTTTCGCCTACTTGCTCTACCCTGTAGTCAAGTTTATCGAAAACAAGTTGCATGTCAAGGTGAGGGCGTTGTCCATCATCATCGCCATGCTGCTCGCCATCGGTGTCATAGGAGGAGTCATTTGGCTGATTATTCCTCCTATGATAGACCAGTTCGACAAGTTGGGAGATGTCTTGACAAGATGGTTGCACCAGACGACGCACACCAACAACCTCACGGCTCTCATCAAGGATTGGTTGCAAGACAACCAAGCACAGGTGGAAAAGTTCTTGAAGAGCAAGGATTTCTCAGATGCCATCAAGAGCGCCATGCCGAAGGTGTTCTCCGTTGTGGGGCAAACCGCCAACATCATCTTGAGCATCGTGGCATCCATGATCACCTTATTATATATGTTCTTCATCTTGTTGGATTACGAGACACTGACAGCCAACTGGGTTCGCATCTTCCCCAAGAAGAGCCGTCCTTTCTGGCATGAGTTGATGAAAGACGTGGAACGTGAGCTCAACAACTATATCCGTGGCCAGGGAATGGTGGCACTCTGCATGGGCATCATGTTCTGCATCGGTTTCACCATCATCGGATTCCCTATGGCGATAGGCTTAGGCATCCTAATAGGCATCATGGACTTGGTACCATACCTCCATACCTTCGCCCTGATACCGACAGCATTCCTTGCCATGCTCAAGGCGGCAGATACGGGACAGAACTTCTGGTTGGTCTTCGGATTGGCTTTCTTGGTGTTCTGCGTGGTACAAGTGATAACCGACATGGTGGTCACACCTAAGATCATGGGCAAGGCGATGGGGTTGAACCCAGCCATTCTTCTGCTGAGTCTCTCCGTATGGGGAGCCTTGCTTGGATTCATCGGACTGATTGTCGCCCTTCCACTCACCACCCTGCTCATCGCCTATTGGCAGAGATATGTGACAAGGGAAAAGCCACAATACGATACTTCGCAGAAAGCTGAAGATATAGCAAATGAACTCAAAACTAGTGCAAAAACAAGCGAATAAGTGACTTTTTCGCTTGTTTTTCAATAAAAAAAGCAAAAACATGACATTTTATTTGGTGGATTCAAAAAAATGTCGTACCTTTGCACTCGCTTTTGAAACATAAAGTTGGAGATTGACTCGCTAGCTCAGCTGGTAGAGC
>DKCU01000006.1:90661-95900 GCA_002451555.1 Candidatus Segatella albertsiae | reverse complement strand
AGCACAAGAGGAGAAAGTTTCCTCAACACTTGTGTCGTTCATGTGCCAAAAGGAAAAGTAAGCCTCTACAAATCCGCCAATGGATGGAAACTCTTCAAAAACATCAAAGATAACTAGATCATCAACCAAGATTATGACAACACCACAGATAGAAGAATTAAAAACGATGATAGCGGAGAAATACGGCAAGTCGCTCTGTACCACCACCGACTTTGAGGAATTCTCCATTTATCTTCACAAGAATACAGGCAAGAACGTTTCCTCCTCTACGTTGAAACGTATCTATGGATATGTGAACGACGACCACAATCCTCGTGCTACGACACTGGATACATTGGCACAATATATCGGCTACAAAGACTTCACGGATTTCTGCAATTGGTTGAAAAGTTGCACCAAGTTCAACTCGTCGTTCTTCATGACCCAACAACTGATAAGCAGCGAATTGAACGAAGGCGAAGAAATTGCCATCGGATGGAGCCCCAACCGCATATTGCAATTGCGCTATCTAGGAGAAAGCACATACGAGATACTGACGGCTGAGAACAGCAAACTGAAAGCTGGAGACAAATTTGTAACGGGTTGCTTCATCAAGGAACAACCCCTCTACCTGCCATACATCGAAAGAGACGGAAAACGTACAGCCTCTTTCGTAGCTGGAAGGAATGGCGGACTCACGCTTATCAAGGTCATACAAAAATAAGGGAACAACAAATCAGGAATATTCATGTAGGATTATCAAGAAAGGCATTCGGATATGGACAACGAACAAAAGCAAGGGAGCGGACGAAAGGCTAGCAACGAGCAAAAGCCTAGCTCTGACTTCACTGAAAATATCGAGAAGGAGGTAAACACGGACAACTCTACGCAAATAGAAAGTGCGTATAGCAACCTACGTGAATGTTATGTCTCGAAGACAGGGCATACTCGCTTGTTTACAGCTACAAAATACGGCAAACGCTACATTTTGAAATGCCTCAAGAAAGATTTTCTCTATACACCTGTTTATCAACAGGCTCTCACCAAGGAGTTTGAGATAGGACTGCAACTGGAACATCCTCATATATGCCGCACCCTGGGGCTGGAGCAAATTCCAGAACTGGGAACCACCATTGTCATGGAATACATCGACGGCGAGACCCTCCAAAGCCTCATCGACAAGAAAGAACTCACCACAGAGGTTGCCAACAAGTTGATTTCGCAACTGATGGATGCCTTGGAATATATGCACAGCAAGCAAATCATCCATCGAGACCTCAAGCCTTCCAACATCATGGTGACCTACACGAGCCAGGATGTCAAGATCATCGACTTCGGACTCTCCGACAGCGATGCCTTCTATATTCTGAAACTCCCTGCTGGAACTACAGGCTATATCGCACCTGAGCAATTTCTGCCGGGAGCCAAGGCTGAGCCGAAGACGGACATCTATTCTTTGGGGATGGTCATTGCCGACATAGCGAAGGTTACAAAAGACAAGGATATGCAAAAGTTGTCTGATGCTTGTACTGTACAAGACCCATCACGCCGCCCAGAAAGTATCAGAGCATTGCGCAACTTATCCCTCGATGATACACATGGGCATTGGTTGGTGACGATTTTGTCCATCCTAGTTTTCGTCTTGGCTTGTGTCATCGGTCTCACTTATTATGCTCGCTATCAAGAGAGCTCCGACAAGAAGCATCATCTAGAGCAAACGCAAGAAAACGACAGCAACACAACCAACAGCAACCAAGTCATCGACTATCAGCAATGGGATAAAAGATAGTTTTCCATGCTATTTTTGCATTAATTGACGAAATATTTTGCAGTGTCTCCAAATATTTGTAACTTTGCACCCGATTAGCAGAGTGCTAGTCTAAGGGGTGCTACCATTTTCCTACAGCATAAGGCTTGATATAAGCTTGAGTCTATATCCTAGGATTTGGATGCTGAGAACATACCCATTGAACCTGGAACGAGCAATGTCGTTTAGGAACAAGGAGTAATGCCTTTCGTGCCACCCGCATGATGGGCATTTGTTTTTTCACCATACCTCTTATTATATATACAGATTTTACAAGTAATAAGGTAAAGCAAAATGAAAAAAGATTTTTTGTTTACGACTGCACTTTTGATGGGCGTAGCGAATACAGCCTCCGCAGTCAATGACAAGTCAGGAGAACTTATCGACACATTGAAAGCGAAAGAGTTGCAGGAGGTTCAGGTAGTTTCCACCCGTGCAACCAAGAAGACGCCTATGGCTTACACCAATATCAACAAGCAAGCCATCCAAAGTATCAACTATGGTAAGGACGTTCCTTATCTCTTGGCACTCACTCCTTCTGTCACTCTTACTTCAGACGCAGGTAACGGCATCGGTTACACTAGCCTCCGTGTGCGTGGCACCGATCCAAGCCGCATCAATATCACTGCCAACGGCATTCCTATGAACGACTCCGAGAGTAGTTCGCTCTACTGGGTCAACTTCGGTGACTTCGCATCCAGCGCACAGAGTATCCAGATTCAGCGTGGCGTGGGTACCTCTACCAATGGTGCCGGTGCCTTTGGTGCCACCGTCAATATGCTGACCGACAATGTAGGTGCCAAGCCATACGTTGGCATGGACTTCTCGGGCGGCAGCTATTATTCTCATAAGGAGACTGTTCGCTTCAGCACAGGTCTCATCAACGACCACTGGGGCATCCAGGGACGTTTGTCCAACATCGGCAGCAAGGGCTATCTCGACCGTGCTTCCACCAAGTTGAACAGCTACTTCCTCCAGGCTGGCTACTTCAGCGACAACACGATGGTGAAGTTCATCACCTTCAATGGTCAGGAGGAGACTTATCACGCTTGGAACTATACTTCCAAGTATGAGCAGAGCCTCTATGGTCGTCGCTACAATTCTTGTGGCGAATACTATACGGAGGATGGCAAGACTGCTTACTATGACAACCAGACCGATAACTATCATTCCCAGAACTACCAGTTGATTTGGAACCAACGTCTTACCAATCTCTGGAACCTCAACGCTGCCCTCCACTACACCCGTGGCGACGGTTACTACGAGGAGTACAAGGATGGCAGAGACTTATATGAGTATGGCCTTTGCAAGACGAAGGAGACCGCCAATTCAGACTTGATTCGCCGCAAGCAGATGGGCAACGATTTTTATGGTGCCATCGCATCCGCAAACTATGACAACAAGCAAAACCTCACTGCCAACATCGGTGGCGGTTGGAACAAGTATATTGGAAATCACTGGGGAAATGTCATCTGGGCGAAGGAGCCTGCAGACGTAGAATTGACTCCTGATTTCGAATATTATCGCAGCAAGGCAAAGAAGTCAGACTTCAATATCTATGGCAAAGTGAACTATCAGTTGGTAGATGGGTTAAATGCCTATGTTGACTTACAATACCGACACGTCGATTACAAGATGCAAGACCCTCGTGACGAGTATTTAGGAACGGCCTTCACTGGTGCTTATGTCATCAATGAGAAATACGACTTCTTCAACCCTAAGTTTGGCTTGAACTATGATATCACACCAAACCATAAGGTATATGCATCTTATGCGATTTCTCACAAGGAGCCTGTGCGCAACAACTTCCAAAACTATTACGCCGATATGATGAAGGCCAATGCAACTGGAACCGAAGGAAAAATCGGCAAACCTACCGCTGAACGCCTCAACGACTTGGAAGCCGGTTACAAGTACCAGAGCAGCAAATTTACTGCAGGTGCTAACTTCTACTATATGAACTACAAAGACCAATTTGTATTAACAGGTGAGATCGACAACATCGGTGAAGCCATTACCCGCAACCTAGATAAAAGCTATCGTTTGGGTGTCGAGTTGGAAGCTGCATGGGCACCAATCAACTGGTTCCGTTGGGATGCCAACGCCACATGGTCCAAGAACCGTGTGAAGGACTTGACTATCCAGTTGGAAGATGGCAGCAACTATACCATCGAAGGCGAAAGTCCATTGAGTTTCTCTCCAGACTTCATCTTCAACAACATCTTCACTTTCCAGTACGCTGGTTTCAAGGCTTCCATCCAGAGCCAATACATCAGCGACCAGTACTTGACCAACACCGGTTTCAAGACCATGGAATGCAATGACAAGTGGAATGATGACTACGAGCCAGTGGGCAATACCACTTACGAGACCTTGATGTTGAAGCACCATTTCAATACCAACCTCGACTTGAGCTACCACTTCTCCTTAAAGAAGATTGGCATGAAGGATGCCACCATCGGCATAACTCTCTACAACATCTTCGATGCGAAGTACGACAACAATGGTTGGGCAGCTCCACAGTATCGCGTAGAAAACGGCACTTTGAAAGCTGTGAACACCTGGGGCAACCGTGACTACCAGGCTGCTGGTTTCGCACCATCCGCACCATTCAACTGGATGGCTCATCTCTCCATCAACTTCTAATCCTGCAACAAAGACTAAAACATCATGATGGATTATATCACATCACATGGTTTAGATATCATCACCACGGTACTCGGCTTGATATACATCTTGCTGGAGTACCGTGCCAGCATTTGGCTGTGGTTGGTAGGCATCATCATGCCCGCCCTCGACATCATGCTCTATTGGCAGCATGGGCTTTACGGAGATGCGGGCATGGCGGTATATTACACAGTGGCAGCCATCTATGGCTTTGTCATTTGGAAGTTTTGCAAGAAGCGCAACCAAAAGGAAGGCGAGGAGCTTCCGATTACCCACATGCGAAAGGAACTCTACCTCCCTACCCTCGTGTTTTTCTTGGTAGCCTGGGGTATCACCTATTATATATTGGCGACCTTCACCAACTCCACAGTGCCTGTACTTGACGGCTTCACCAATGCCTTGAGCTTCGTTGGATTGTGGGCTTTGGCTCGCAAATACATCGAGCAATGGTTCTTTTGGATTCTCGTCGATGCCGTATGCTGCTACCTCTACGTAGGCAAGGGTATTCCCTTCAAGGCAGGACTCTACGGACTCTACGTCATCATCGCCATAGCTGGATATTTCAAGTGGAAGAGAATGATGATGAAAGTGAAGAGTGAAGAGTGAAGAGTGAAGAACGAAGAATTCAATAGTACGAACAAAATCTATCAGATACGAAAAAAGGAAGTCTTGGCAAATAGAATTTTGCTAGACTTCCTTTATTTCATTTATAAAAAGAACCCATATACTAAGGTTCGATATTTTATATCACAATTGCACTTTTTACTTTTTTACCTTTTTACCTTT
>DKCU01000006.1:84262-90599 GCA_002451555.1 Candidatus Segatella albertsiae | reverse complement strand
TACCTTTTTACTTTTTTACCTTTCAAAGTTTTCTACGCCTTTAGCTTAAACGAGTTTTCTATACTCATGATTTCATCACTGAAAACAGCATCTACTTTCAGCCTCTCCTCTACTTTTGAGCAACTGTGGATAACTGTGCTATGATCACGATTACCAACGAGTTTGCCGATGCGAGAAGCAGGCATCTTGGTGAACTTCTGTGCCAAATACATGGTCACCTGCCTTGCCACCACATATTCACGCTTACGGCTCTTGCTGTTCACAGCTGCCGTTGTCACATTATAATGAGTGCAAACCTTCTCTACGATGTCATCAATAGTCAAAGGCTTGTCATCGACCTTGACAGCACGTTTGATGACACGTTCAGCCAATCTGATATCGATGCTACTATTATATACGATGCTATAAGCCAACAAGCCATTGATGGCTCCCTGCAAGTCACGCACGCTACCATTACAAGTCTGGGCGATGAAACTTACCACCTCCTTTGAGATTTTCAAGCCATCACGACGAATCTTATTACTCAAGATATCCACACAGAGTTGGATGTTAGGTTTTTCCAACTCACAGACCAAACCACAAGAGAAACGAGTCAACAGGCGGTCTGGCACATCCTTCAAATCCACTGGAGGGCGGTCGCTAGCCAAGATGATGCGCTTGCCATTGCGGAAGAGATGATTGAAAATATGGAAGAACGTATTCAAAGTCTTCGCCTTTCCAGCCCAATCCTGAATATCATCCACAATCAGCATATCTATAGACTGATAGAAGTTGATGAAGTCATTGCTTGCATTATGCAGCACGGCATCCGTATATTGAGTCTGGAAGAGACGGGCACTCACATAAAGCACACGCTTCTGAGGATACATCTGCTTCGTTTTCACACCGATGGCATTGACCAAGTGCGTCTTGCCACTTCCCGAAGGTCCGTAAATAAACAGTGGATTGAACTGCGTATTATTGGGATGCTCCGCTATGGACAAACCGACCGAACGTGGAAGTTTGTTGCTCTCTCCTTCCATATAATTATTAAAGGTCAATTTTGGGTCAAGCTGGGTGTCAATATCCTCCTGTTGGGCATTATCACCACCTTCAGCAGAAGCATTGGCACCTTGATGAGCATGCAATCTCTGCTCATTGGCATCGTCGGGATCCAAAGGCAAAGGAGTCGTTCCACCTGGAGCATCCTTGACCACCACCACACGATAAGTCAAGCGAATACCCTCACCAAAATTACGATGGAGAACCTTGCTCAGCAAATCCACAAAGTTAGCTTCCAAGTACTCATAAAAGAAAGTACTCGGAACCCTCACCAACAATGTCTTTGTTGCAGGTTTGTAAGACTCAAAGACTATGGGCTTAAACCACGTATTATAATGTTGCTCGGAGACACTCTCGCGGATGAGCGCAAGACAATTGTCCCAAAGCGCTTTAGGACTTGCTAACATGTATAAATATTTAATATTATTGCTCAAATAGGAAAATAGACCACAATAGGTCAAATCCTTTGCAAAATTATAAAATAAAATTCAGACTACCAAATCAATACTTTTAATTGTTTTTAATACAGCCTTATAACTTGCTGATTAGCAATTAATTAATTAAGTTATCCACACTTTTCATATAAATGCCAGCTGATACAGCATAACCTTTTATGTATCAATTAGTTAGTCATGTTTCACGATTTCAAACGGCAACAAGAGTGAAACAATAATGAAACACCCTCGAAACAACTCAAAAACAAATAGTTTGAAAGTTATTTCGAGGGCGTGAAACAATCAGTCTGCTTATTTAGACATATTTTAATTTATGATATATGCCATAAATACCCTAAAACTAGGCGTTTACTTGTCTTTCTTACCGAAAACCGAGAAGTGTACATAACGCTTAGGATGCTGTTTCAAGTCTATTACCAATGAGTCGGCATGGCTCATGGTCGCATTCAAGTTATCATAGAGTCGAGTGTCGTTCATCAACAAACCGAGCGTTCCTTTGTTGCTGTTCAACTTATCCGTGAATGCCTGTGCATCCTCCAAAGTTTTGTTGACACGATCCAAAGTACCCTGGACATCAAGCGAAGCCAAGTTGGATGTCAAGCGATGTGTATTATCAAGCACACCATTAGCACGGTTAATCATACCTGGCACTTGCTTGTTCAAGCCAGCCATCAAGGTATTCAACTCACGAGTAGAAACTGTAAGGTTGTTGGTTATCGTTTGCGCATTGTGCAAAGTCGCCGCCAGAGCAGGGTCAGCCAACAAAGCGTTGACACTAGACAAGATAGAGTCCAGCTTAGGAAGCATCTTTTCCACGACAGGCACCAATTCGCCAGCCTTGCCCATGATTCCCTCGTTGACAGCACCAGGAATAATACCACCTGGTTCTATCCGCTCACGAGGATTGTTGGCCAACAAGAGGTTCACCTGTAGGTTGCCCATCAAGTCTTTCACTATTTCAGCCTGACTTCCCTTAGGAACACGAAGGTTCTTGTCTATATCAGCCTTCACCTTGATAGGTCCCGACTGAGCATAGTCAAATTCAACAGCATCTACCGTTCCCACCTTGTAACCATCAGCATAAATCGGCGTAGAGGCACCAAGACCTTGGATATCATCAAACGTCAAGTAATAATAGCTGTTGGAAGAGAACAAGTTGATGCCCTTCAGAAAGTTGATTCCGAAGTACATGATTAAAATACCGACAATAGCAACGAGTGCTATCTTAATTTCCTTGGTTATTTTCATTCTTCTTATCGTTTATTCAGTTTTTATCGTAAATACCACGTTCCTCTTAGCGTCTGTTTTGCTTAAATTCCCTGATAGCTTGGTTCACGTCATACTTCTGTCCATTCTTGAAGGCGATGATAAAAGCTTCCGGGAATTTCTCCAACAAAGACTTACGTAGCCTAAATATCTCATTGTAGTTCTCAGATGCGCCCATGGTATATTTCACCATTCCACCTTCCTGATAAGAGTCGTAATCTTTCTCTCCCTTGAAATGGGAGTCGCCGCTACGAAGCACCCTGCTGCTCACCAAGATCTGAACCTTAAAGACAGGAGTCGAACCCTCTTGCTTCTTTGTGGAGATGTCTTGCTTTCTAACAGGAACATCTCGTTTCATGCTGGTCTTCACATTCTGGGAAGCAGCAGTTTTTCTGACGGTATCATAGCTATTAGCAGGCTCTGTCTTCCGAAGAGCATTAGCTCTTTGCGGAGCATCAACCTTTTTGGGAGCCTCTTCGTTCTTATAGGTATCCGGAACGATGGATGGAACATTCTGCTTAGCCTCGCTCTCAGCTCGATAAGGCACAGACACTCGCTTGTCATATTTATTCTTGTACTGCGCAAAGCCTTGATAAATAGCCTTGGCAATATCATCGACACGGCTGGATGTATTGAGAAGTTCCTCCTCGTCGGGAGTCGTAATGAATCCCAACTCGATGAGACAGCTTGGCATAGCCGTCTCACGAAGCACGAGGAAACCCGCCTGATGCACGCCTTTGTCAGGTCGATTGGCACCAGTACAAACGCTCTTCTGTATCATTCGGGCGATTTCCAGACTACGCTCCATGTTCTTACCCTGTATGAACTCGAAGATGATATAACTCTCCGAAGATTTAGGGTCGAAGCCTTGATAAGTTTGTTGATACCCCTTCTCCATGGAGATGACCGAGTTCTCTCGCATAGCCACGTCCAGATTGTCCTTGGCACGGTGCATACCGAGTGAATAAGTCTCGAAGCCTCGTGCTATCTTACCTGCTGGCAAAGCATTCGTATGTACCGAGATAAACAAGTCTGCCCCAGCCTTATTGGCGATATTGGCACGCTCCATCAAGGGAATGAACACATCTGTCTTTCGAGTATAGACTACCTTGACATCAGGCATATTATTCTCCACATATTTACCAAAAGCCAAGGCTACCGTCAAGTTGATGTCCTTCTCCTTTGATTTTGCTCCCATGGCACCAGCGTCATGCCCGCCATGTCCCGCATCTATCACGAGGGTAAAACGACTATTGGCAGCGAATCCATTCGCCACCAACAACAAGAACGCGACCAGCAAAAGAGTAACTTTTCTCAACATGTCTATCTTATGATTGTGCAAAATTAAGCAATTTAAAGCAGAAAACCTAAAACTACGATAAAGTTTTATCATTTATTAAGTGAACTTCGACACCCGCTCCATCACAGTCTGCCCCCATCGGTGGATTACGTTTCAACACCTTGAGGAATATTTCCTCGACCTTGGGAAATTTTCTGAAGATTCTATCACCTATTCTCCCTGCCACTCTCTCCACCAACGCACTGGGTACGGACATTTCCTGAGAGACCAGGCGATACACCTCGGCATAGTTGATAGTGTCATCGACATCATCGCTCGTCAAAGCCGAAGAGATGTCATATTTGATTTTCAAACTGACGAGATAATCATTGCCAACGGTTCTTTCCTGTGGCAACACGCCATGAAAGGCATGGAAACGGAGGTTCTCCAAAAGAACATAACTACTATCCAACTTCATGGTCGTCCTCCTTGTCCGCTACCGTTTCATCCATCACATATTTCTTCAGTGCCTTCTCCACACCTTTCTTCCAAGTGTTGATATTATCGGAAGTCAGCTGAAGTTGGTTCACCAACTTGATGACATGCTCTATAGGCATCCGATAGCGCAACACGCCGGAAATCAACTTGGCATAGTTCCAGTACTCAGGATTAAACTTCTCGCTCAATCCCTCGACCGTTATCTTATATCCACGCTTGTTGACAAACTGGAAGTCATATCTCTTCTGTCCTTCTCCAAGAGTCGTCTTGATGATTTTACCTTTGGTGACCGACTTCGGCAACATGATACCTTCGTCCTCATCCTGCAGACCAGTAAATATCTCATAGGGATGCCCATTGTAGAGTCCTACCAAAGCCACCCATTTCTCCTTGTTGTTTTGGAATCTCACCACGTCACATTCCAACTCACGAGGTCTCACCTCGACCACCTCCTGAGAGAAATAAGGCACCTTTGCATCTGTCGATACCACATTCATCAATTGGTCGTAGAGCCGGTTCCAGTCAGCGGACGGCTGTTGCTCAAAGCTTTGATGAAGAGCCGCCAACTGAGAGTTAAAGTTCTCCACCAAAGCATGGCAAGCCTCTTCGAATGTCATGTTATCTGTATAATTCATATCAAACGTTTGCTATTTTTCTGCAAAATTAAGCTTTTATTTCTAAATGATGAAAGGTTTTGGCAGATATTTCACAAAAAGATGGCAATAAGGCCATTTTTTCGGAAAAGTTTGTTTACCTTTGCATAAGTTAGGCTGCACTCAGCAATTTGAAAGCAAGCTTTCATTGCATTCGCTTGCACTAACTTTGCATAAGTTAGGCTGCGACCTATATATATAATAAGGTGTAATCATAAAAAATAGAATATGAAATCAATACAAGAAAGAACATCCATCCGCAAGTACTCCGACAAGGAAGTTACCGATGAATTATTGAATCGACTAATCGAAGAGGCGGAGCGTACCCCTACCATGGGCAACCTCCAGCTATATAGTGTCGTCGTGACGAGAAGCGAGGAAGGAAAGAAGGCATTGGCACCTGCTCACTTCAACCAGCCGATGGTAACAGGGGCTCCTGTGGTTCTCACCATCTGCGCCGATTATCGCCGCACCACAATCTGGGCTGAGAATCGAAAGGCACACCCAGGATACAACAACATCTTGTCTTTCATGAATGCCGCAACCGATGCACTTCTCTTCACACAGACCTTCACGAATCTTGCAGAAGAGGCGGGCCTGGGCACTTGTTTCCTTGGCACGACAGTCTATATGCCTAAGATGATCATCGAGACCTTGAAGTTGCCTAAGTTGGTAATGCCTGTAGCCACGCTGACCATCGGATGGCCTGACGAACATCCTGCCAAGAGCGACCGTTTGCCATTGCGCAGCATCGTACACCACGAGACATTCGAGGACTATACCCCCGAGAAGATAGATGATTTCTATGCCGAGAAAGAAGCCTTGGAAGAGAACAAGGAGTTTGTAAGAATCAACAACGTCGAGACGTTGGCACAAGTCTTCACCGACATCCGCTATACCCAAAAGGATTGCGAGGCCATGAGCAAGGGATTCCTCGAAGCATTGAGGATGCAAGGTTTCCTATCCTAAAAAGAACTAACTTGAAAACGAGTTCTACAATGAGGTTGTGCCATCAGTCACGCCCCATGCGCCCTGAAAGGGCAATCAGCTCCAAGCCTAGGGCAACGCCCTAGGTAAGCAATCATTTATGAAAGTCGCCCTGAAAGGGCAAAAGCAACTCATTATCAATGCTTTTGCCCTTTCAG
>DKCU01000006.1:68052-84181 GCA_002451555.1 Candidatus Segatella albertsiae | reverse complement strand
TTTTGGGCTTTCAGCCCGATTTATCCCCCACCTTTCCATAAAAAAATGTTTACTCTACGATGATTGGCTTGTACTTAGGTACCAACGCCTTCATGATGCACCAACCTACGAGGTAAGCCACGGCACAGATGCAGAAGATAATCATGTAACCCGCTGGTTTGCCGTCGAAGCCCATGAAACTGAATGCCTCGCCTTGCCCCTCGGCATAAGTGAAGAGCATACCAGAACCCTTGTTGATGAGGAATGAACCTACACCACCTGCCATGGCACCGATACCTGTGATAGTAGCCACGGTTGACTTAGGGAACATATCGCCGATGGTAGAATACAGGTTGGCTGACCATGCTTGGTGTCCTGCACCGAGCAAACCGATGATGATGGCTGGCCACCAAGGACTCAACTCACCCATAGGCTGTGCTATCAAGCCCAACAATGGGAAGCAAGCGAATATCAACATCGCACGCATTCTGCCGATATAAGGATTCATGCCCTTCTTATCCACAAAGTATGTTGGCAAGTAACCACCACCGATACTCAATACGGTAACGATCGCATAGAGCGTAAAGATGAGGGCGATACCCATGCCAGAGTCTGAAGAATAACCATACTGGTCGGAGAAATAAGCGGGTGCCCAGAAAAGGAAGAACCACCACACACCATCGGTCAACAACTTACCTGTGATGAACGACCATGTCTGGCGGAAAGTGAAGCACTTCAAGAAACCGATGGTCTTCTCCTCGGTCTCCTCGCCAGCAGCCTCAGCTTTCTTCTCAGCCTCAATCTCAGCCTCATCCTCGTCTTGGTTGATGTAGGTAAGCTCAGCGTTGTTCACATGCTTGCTCTTGGAAGGCTTATCATACAGCCATACCCAAAGACCCATCCATACGTAACCGAGTACACCGATGATGATGAAAGCCCACTCCCAACCCATGGCACGTGCCAACAATGGGATGGTTGCTGGAGCAGCCAAAGCTCCTACGGATGCACCACTATTGAAGATAGCGGTAGAGAAAGCACGGTCTTTCTTTGGGAAGTACTCTGCCGTCACCTTGATGGCAGCAGGGAAGTTACCAGCCTCGCCGACTGCAAGTATCAAACGGCAAGAGAGGAACAACCATACGCTGATGGTGGCAATCGCAACGGCCGCATCACTACCAGCCTGAACCAAGCGCAAGGCCTCGATAGAGTCATAGCCCTCGATTTGCATGGCAACCCAACCGCAACCTGCGTGCAGCACAGCACCTGTTGACCACACGAAGATGGCGATGAGATAACCCTTCTTGGTCCCCATCCAATCGACAAACTTACCTGCGAAGAGATTGGCGATGGCATAGAAGATGGAGAAGAGGCCGGTAATCGTACCATAGTCATCATCTGTCCAGTGAAATTCTGGAGCGATGAAGTCCTTCCAAGTCAAGGAAAGCACCTGTCGGTCCATGTAGTTTACTGTGGTTGCCAAGAAAAGCAACGCACAAATCACCCAACGGAAGTTGGACATTTTTGTTGTTTTAATAGGACTCATTGTTTAAGTTTTTAAGCGTTATTATTTTTGTTATTAATTTTCTTTTAAATAGTTTCCATTTCACCCAAAACACGAAGTTTCGCATCTAGACATCATAAAATGGCAAAGCCTGGCTTGCACAATTCAAGCCAGGTTATGCCTATGTCTTAGAGATTTACTCCAAATCAGGAATCTTTACGACTTGCATATCGTTATAGATAAGATTCTCACCTGCCATACCCCAGATGAAGGTATAGTTGCTGGTACCTGCTGCACAGTGGATAGACCACTCAGGGGCGATGACAGCCTGCTCGTTGTTGAGCCAGATAGGACGTGTCTCCTGTGGCTCACCCATCACGTGAAGAATCTTCTGACCCTCTGGTACATTATAATAGAGGTATGTCTCCATACGGCGAAGGTGAGTGTGAGCTGGCATGGTGTTCCATACAGAACCTTCCTTCAACTCGGTGACGCCCATCTGCAACTGGCAAGTACGAACACCGGCAACACCGTCGATAATCAACTGGTGGATAACACGGTCGTTGCTCTCCTTCAAGCTACCAGCCTTGATGTTGTTGGCATCCTTCAAGGTCACCTTCTTGGTAGGGAAAGTCTGGTGAGCGCAAGCACTGTTCATATAGAACTTAGCTGGCTTGGCAGCATCCTTGCTACTTACCTCGATGTTCTTGGCACCGCGACCTACATAGAGAGCCTCCTGGAAACCAAGTGTATATTTCTTGCCATCTACAGTGACGGTACCCTCGCCACCAATGTTGATGATACCGAGCTCACGGTTATCAAGCAAGTTCTTCTGATCGTTTGGCTTGTCTGTATAGAGAGGAGCGATGGAAGTCAACTTCAAAGGAGCGGTTGTTGGCTCAGCACCACCGATGAGGAAACGGTCGAACATCGTATATGTCCAGTTTACCTCGCCTGGAGCGAATACCTTCTCGATAGCATATTCCGCACGAAGACGGTCGGTCGTGTAATGCTTGGCATCCATCGGATTGCTAGCGTAACGTACATTATAGTTGGTGTAGGCATTTTCTGCCTTTACTTCATACCCTGGCTTCTGGCACTGGCCGAAAGCCTGACTTGCTGTTAAAACCATTGCTGCTAATATTAATGTTAATTTCTTCATTGTTATATCATTTATTATTTTACTTTTTTACCTTTTTACTTTTTTACCTTTTTACTTTTTTACCTTTTTACCTTTTTACTTTTTCGCAGCTGCTTTTTCCTCTGCCACGATGCGACGGCGATTGATAACCATTAAGGCGATGGTGATGATGGCAAGAACACCCATGCCGACATAAGAGAGCTTCACACCACGATAGATGACCCATCCGAAGAGAGAGGATGCGAAGTCGAGCGCACCTCCTGAGAATCCGTCAGGGATATGAGCGGCGTTGTCGCCAGTAGCCTTGAATACCTCGTTGGCAGCCATCGTGAAGTCTGGCGCCATATCGGTTACAAAATAGAGACCGATGATGAGAGCCACGAGACCGATGATGAGGGTCTTCACCACATTACCCTTGGTGAAAGGAAGTATCATTGGGAAGAGGTAGAACATGCCAGCCAAAGATGCCAATGGCAAGAACTGGTTGCCAGGCAAGAATACGGCGATTGCCAAGATGACAGGAATCAAGATGACAGAAACTACCAAGGTCGTAGGATGACCGATGACCAAGGCAGGGCTCATACCGATGTGTACCTTCTTGCCATTAAACTTGGTCTTCACCAACTCCTGTGTTTTCTCAGAGATTGGCTTCAATCCATCTATAAATAAAGAGGTGATACGAGGAATCAACTCCATCACGGCTCCCATGGTCACACCGAGGAAGAGGATCTTCTTGATGTCGAGCTGTGCCGCCCAACCAATCAAGGCTCCCACGATGACACCGAGTACCAATGGCTCACCGAGCACGCCAAACTTCTTCTTCAATCCCTCAGCGTCGATGTCGAGCTTGGAGAAACCTGGAATCATGTCGAGGAGCTTGTTGAAGCCGATGGCGAAAGGCATGAAGCTCTGGCAGAAAGGTTGTGGGATGGAGATACCATCGAGGTCATAATACTTTTGGAATTTCTCAGCGGTCAAGTCGGCACAAACCAAGGTAATGATGTAGCATACGATGGCGGCAAAGTAGCCCCAAAGCAAGCTCTGGTCCATTACGAAATAAGCCACAGCACCGATGAAAGCGAAATGCCAGTAGTTCCAAAGGTCGATGTTGACCGTACGAGTCGTCTTGGTAATCAACATCAAGAAGTTGACGCCGAGACAGATAGGGATGATGAGCGCACCGACGGCAGTGTTGTAAGCCACGGCAGCAGCGGCAGGCCATCCCATGTCGAACACGTTGAGTTGTAGGTGGTAGAGATCTGAAATAGCTTTCAATGGGTCGTTGAAGTTAGTCGTCAACAAAGCGGTAACCACACCGAGACCTACGAAACCCACACCTACGAAGAGTCCCGACTTCAGCGCCTTACCGAATTTCATGCCAATACACAAGCCGATGACGGTGAAGATGATAGGCATCATCACGCTGGCACCCAAGCTTATGATATAGCTAAATACCTGTTCCATGTCGTTTGTTTAATGAATGTTAGTTAATAATTATGCACCCATGAAGTGCCTTTTTTGATTTGTTTCAAGTCTAATTGGGCACAAAGATACACTTTTTTCTTCAAAAACAATACGATTGGAAAGTAAATATTACTTAAAATTTACAATTTTCGACCAATAAGGCTCAAACTACTCCTCCTTGATTTTCCAATCAATGAGGAATCATGGAGTTGAACAAACCATCGCGTACTTCTTTATTTGGGATTCCAAGGGTATATGCACGAAACATCGGATCATACTTTTTGATGGTAAGGCAACCACTCTGATAAAGTAATGGAAGAGCATCTGTCATCTCCTCTAACGAGAGGTCAAAAGAGTTCAGTAACACCTCCTGGCTCTCCAAGATAGTGAGGTTGGTGTTAAACTTATCCAACTGTTTTAAAAGGAAAGTCGGCGTACCCGAGCCAAACCAATAAGAATCTATCTTCTGAGCATTCAGTGCTTTCACCAAACTGAATGGATTGAACACATCTTCCGAGTTCTCGCTGAAATGATAACCGTCATAATAGCTTCGGAGTGCCTCCAAGCATTCCTCGTAGGTCATGTGCAAAGCCCTCGCCAAACCCTCCACATCAGGTTTCATCACGGTGGTAAGTTCGGTCTTGCTGATACCGCAAATGGCAGAATATTGGTCGAACATACTGATATTATCCAAGTTGTTCAACTCGCTGAAGATGCTGAGCTGAGAAAACTTAGTGATACCAGTAATAAACGTAAATTCCAAGTAAGGGTCGAGTTTCTTGAGCGGACTATAAAAGTTTTGCATAATCAGTCGGAGTTCCTTCAAGTTATCCTTTTCATGCACCACATCGAGCAGTGGAGCATCATACTCGTCGATGATGACCACCACCTTCTCGCCCGTTTGCTCATAGGCACGTTGTACAAGTCCCATCAAACGTTCGTTTGGATAAAATTCGTTATCATCCTTACCATACATTTTTTCGTATGGCAAAAGTATAAAATCAAGATAATGCTTCAAGCTCTCTGCATCGAAGTGCTTGGCACCGCTCATGTCGAAGTGGAGCACAGGATGTTTCACCCATTCCTTCTCGTAATCGGCTATAGCAAGTCCTTCGAAGAGTTCCTTCCTTCCCTCGAAATAAGCCTGCAAGGTAGAGGCAAAGAGAGACTTACCGAATCGTCTCGGACGACTCAGGAAGACATAACTCATTTTCTTTTTACGAAAATCTACGATATACTTTGTCTTATCAACATAAAGATAACCGCCCTCACGAATTTTCTCAAAAGTCTGCACTCCAACAGGATAACAATTAACGATTTCTGCCATATTTCAAATGCTTTTACATTTCACGGTGCTAAATTACAAATAAATTCCGAAACCGCCAAACTTTCTGTTAGAAAAACTCTTTTGTGAAATTATTACCCACAAAAGAACAATTATTCCCCCACATTCACGTAACTAAATGTTAATTTTGCAGCATAAATCATCTTTTACTTATATTACTTATACTGAAAACTATGAAGAAAATTATGACAACCTTGATAACATTGGCTCTATGCGCCAGTGCATCAGGGCAAAAACTGGATGCCATGAGCCGCATTGCTCTCCAACAGATGAAACAAGATGCGACATCTTCCATCTCCGAGGGTAGCTCATGCGCCAAAGGCTTGAAAGCATCCACTCTAAGAACTGCAAATTCCGAAACCATCAAGGCGGTAGTGAAGTTGCAACGAGGAACCGATGTGTCAATTCTTACCGAGCAAAGTTTCTCCGCCACCCCTCTTTGTTCAGACTTCGCCATCGTTCGTACCTCCCTCGATAGCCTTTCTATTCTCTCCGACCTCCCAGCCGTGGAACGCATTTCCATTGCCCAACATAAGATGGAACTGATGCTCAATCATGCCAACGCACTGACGGGTGTCGATAAGATACACGAAGGACTCTTGTCGAAGTCTGAAGACCGCATCGGTTGTTCGGACGAGAGAACCCCATTCACAGGAAAAGGTGTCATGATAGGTATCTTGGACAGTGGATTCGACCCAAACCATGCAATGTTTTTGGACGAGAATGGAAAGAGTCGTTTCAAAGTTATCAAAAAAGATTCAAATAATCCCATAACAGACCAAGAATCCATTAATAACTTTACGACTGATTATAAGAAAAGTACACATGGAACACATGTATGTGGAATTGCAGCAGGTTCTTTCGACAGCGAAGATTTCCAATTAAAAGGAGTTGCAACCAAAGCTGACTTAGCAATGGGACCCGTTCCTAATTCTGTAGCAGACCTAGAATACATAAAATACTTAGCTGAATATTGCAAGGAAAGAAATGAACGCTTAGTTATCAATATGTCTTTTGGCGATGCGCTAGGGCCACATGATGGCAGCGATATATTTTCCCAAGCTATCACTCAACTTATAGAAGACTATGATATTGTAGTTTGCATATCCGCAGGCAATGAATCCGAAAAACATACTGTTGCCAAACACACCTTTACAAATGACAACGATGTGATGAAAGTTTTGTACGACTTAAGAGAAGGCAATAATCAAATAAGCAACTTCATGACAACTTCCAATGACACGCCAATAAACATGAACATTGTTGCAGTCAACAAAAAAACAATGGAAATAGTTAAACGTTATCCAGCAATCATTGACGGTCAAGCACAAGGCATAAATATAGATGATGAATATATTAAAGGCAAAATAACAATAGCCGAAGAAAAAATTCATGATGGGCTCAAAGGATACCTAGTCAACAGTGACTACATATATGAATTAGACGGATATGCTATAGGTTTTGAGCTAGAAGGGCAAGCTAGCCAAAATGTCTCTTGTTATGCCGACAATTTCAAGCCTTTCATTACCAATGTTAGTGATTGGAGCAATAGCCTTACTAGCAATGGAACTATCAGCAACACGGCATGTGCAAAAGGTATGATTGTTGTTGGTTCATATAATTCCGCATCAAGTATTAATTATAAAAACGGAACAAGCACGACACTCAAAATACAACATGGAGAAGATTGGGGCAATGATATTGGAGATATCAGCTATTATTCTAGCTTCGGCACATTATCCGATGGAAAGATATTACCCCATATATGCGCTCCAGGTTCAATTTTAGAATCTAGTTTCAACAGATACTGCACTATCAATTCTTCCAAGAAAACAATAACAAGAACAACTGCGTGGAATGGAAACACCTATTCTTTCTCTGGAATGAAAGGAACATCCATGTCAGCTCCTTACATGGCTGGAGTTGCAGCCTTATGGCTTGAAGCCAACCCAAAGTTGACTCATCAAGAAATCAAGGAGATTGCCATGCAAACCGCCATCAATGACGATGCTTGCAACGAAGGGAATCATTTCATCAACGAAGGAAGGCAAGCTGGTGCTGGTAAGATTGATGCCTATGCGGGATTGAAATACATCTTAGGTGAGAACGAGGCCACTCTCGTCAAGACACCTGTAGAAAAGACATTCATCTTCCGTCGTACATCTTCCACATCATACGAAGTCTTTCAAGCTGGAGCGACGAGCATGACAGCTACCTTATATAATATAGGTGGCAAAACGATTCGCTCCATCAAGTCACAAGGCAATACAATTCAAGTCAACACTGCCAATATGCCAAAAGGCATATATCTACTGAAGGTCAGCAGCGACAAAGGCATTCATTCCCAAAAGATTGCCATCCGATAAGATTTCCAAGAAAAAATTTGTTTATATGAAAATTTCTATTTATCTTTGCAAGAAATAATACACGAACCAGTTAAAATAATTAAATATGGGAAAAACTAAAAATGCAAAAAGTATTTTGGACTTTGCTCCGAACTTCTATTCAGGTGTGGCTTCTGTGCTAACTCCTAGAAGGAAAAGTAAACAATTGCGTGAGGTAGTTATGTCCATGAAGCAGAACGATGGGCTTTACGAGGACTGGAAAGCTATAGGAAGTGACTTACGTTGTGCTATGTCTAAATTTGACACAGAAATGAAATGGCAAAGAAAATAGTTACACAAAAAGGAAGCAATGGCGTATTAACAACAAGTGCTGTCCAAACATTTGAAGGTCCCCTTCCAGCACCTGCCGATTTTGCAGCATATAAGGAAACCTTGCAAAGTGCTCCAGAACGGATTATGGTTATGGCAGAAGAAGAACAAGCCTATAGGCACAAAATAAACAACAAAGTAGTTAATTTTGGGCTTATAGAAAGCATTATGGGAATGTGCTTCGCCTTGATTGCAGTATTGGTATGTATAGTGGCTGCAACATATTTGGCACTAAAGGGATATGTAGCTGTTTCAATTGCCATAATTGGCGTTGTAGGAACTTTAGCTGCTATATTTTATTTAAAGAAAGGTCCTATGGAAAAGAAATAATCGTATTATTGCAGCGTGGTAGCAATATCACGCTGTATTATTAACATATAACATATTATTCACATAAATAAAAAAAAGGAGAAACAAGTATGGCAAGAACATTAAAACCTATTTGTCCTGAGACTCCAATCTTATACGGAGAGGATGCTCGCAGATTCTTGAAGAATATCGAGAATCCAAAGAAAGTTAGTGAAGAACGCAGACAAGAGATTATGGATGCGTATGAAGTATTTAAGAGTATTTTCAAGGGAAACTTATAATCTTTTAAAGAAAAAAGCATGCGAATAACAAAAGTACAAATCCACTAAAATTTTGAAATGCGACGGTTGGAAGGAACTGAGCATATTAACACATTTGACTGCGGAGACGAAGATTTAAATGACTATATTGTCAACGAGTCACCCAATTACACAAAGGCCATGATTTCTGTCACATATATCATCATTGACAAAAACCAAGAAGACAAGATTATAGCCTACTTCAGTTTAGCCAATGACAAACTATCAGTCAGTGACTTTAACAGCAACAGTGAATTCAATAGATTTCGTAAACATCGTTTTCCTCACGAGAAAATCTTAAGAAGTTATCCTGCCGTAAAATTATGCAGATTGGCCGTGTCCATTTCCGCAAAAGATATGGGGATTGGGACTGAAATTATCAACTTCATCAAAGGTTTATACAAACAGGGTAACAGAGCAGGATGCAGATTCGTTACCGTAGATGCGTATAACACAGCAGTTCCATTCTATGAGAAGAATGGTTTTATGCTCCTCACAAAGAAAGAGAGTACAGGTCTAACCACCCCACTCTACTATGACTTAGCAACATTATAAAAACTACCAAATAAACTAAAGGGAGCGTACCTCGCGGCATGCTCCCTTTCATATTGTATATATAAACACTAATTATTAGTAAAAGATAATTAGTTCTTCAGAAAAAAGTCTAATCTTCATCCCAAGTATCCCAAGCATTGAATTTCTTGGAACATTGTGATAAACCGCTACCAGAAGAAGCACTAGTGCTACCTGTTTCTTTATATTGGCTTGTATCGTCACCAGCGTTATAGCCACCGGTTCCTTCACTAGAGGTTGCTAGAAATTCGGCTGTAGCAATGTGCAAAGTATCGACATTCGGTCTAATATATATTTTTTTCATCGTTCGTTTCTTTTTATATCCATTCTTTTACTTAATAACAAACTTTTTGCCACCTTGAACATAAATGCCTTTAGCCAAAGAAGCTTTGTCACCATTACGGCTTACTAACTTGCCATCAAGACTATATATTGGAGAGCAAGATTTTTCGCCTGCAACAATCTCCATTTCATCAATAGAGGTTGTTGAATCATCAAAATCTGCTCCAAAGAATGAAGCCTGCTTTGCACCAGTAGCCTCGAAATCGAAGAAATTCTGATAATCATCCTCACCTGCATCACGTTCATTCGTCTGCACTACACACTTGTTAGGCTTCCATGTCATCTTGTCATCAGTAAGGAACCAAAATTTTGGTTTATCGTTACCCGCTTTAGCATAAACATAGCTATACATAGGGATTTTCACATCAGCAACATCTCGTTTTTCAGACTTAGACAAATAGTTACCAACATAACGATATGGAACATTATTAGGAACGTCGCTTTCACCTACATACTGATTTGTTCCCATGACAATTGTTGGCGTTGGTGAGCCTTCCACTAACTGATAATTATTGACAACGAAAACGGCATCTTCATCTGTCTTTGTTGGATGAATCATGTAAGATTCATGTGCATAAATCACAACATCATCCTCACCTGGAGCAGACGCATTTTTGTCAAAATTCCACTTACCATCAGCACCCTTAGGTCCAGTTTTATGTGCATACACATTCTGCGTAAAATAGAGGACTATTCTATTTTTCTTAGTTATATTATTGACTTGTCTTATAACACGGTCAAACAAACATACCTCAGTATTTGCACCAAAGGTTTCATCTATCATTTTCTTTGTCATGTTGAAAGGAACACAAAGAGTCCACCACTGACCACCTTTAACATCAATAGGGTATTCAGGTTCTTTATCTTCTTCCTTGTCAACATTTACATCGGCATTGGCAAGAACAAAAAGGCGAGTTCCCATGTGAGCTATTTTCTTCAACTCATCCAATGAGTAATAACCAGTCTTAGCATCAGCAGGATGTTTGTCATCAGCTTTTTTATATCCAGCGTATGCTAAAATAGCCAAATCGCCTTCAGTCAAATCCGTACGATATTCATCAACACCATTCCAGTTATATCCATTATAGTTGACAACAAAAGAACGTCTCCATTGTTCCTGGCTTGGCCAAATATATTGTCGCCCAAGGTACGTGTCCTGATAACCAAAGTCACAATCTTTAGGAGCATCGAGTTGTCCAACCTTTAATTCTGTTTGTTCCTGTCCTACTGTTACGTATGTATTAGGATCAGACGATGTTTTACCATAGCAGAAATTCTGGTTCCCTTCTGCTGTCTTGTAAACACGAGAGATGTCTGTAAAGGTTGCACGTTGAGCGTCTTCCAAATCCTTAGGGAAATGGAGCATGGTGAAATATACATTATTATTCTTATAATTCTCACGGTTAGCATATCCTTGGGTATAAGCATCATCATAAATAGTCTCAATGCCTTCATCATGTTTCTTTTGCCAATCCTTGCCTTCATTAAAGCCATTGTCACCCATATAAGATGACATATAGAATGCTGCACCCTCACCCCAGTCAGCATCATATTTAGCCGTTCCTAATGGCATGATAGGAGCCTCCTTGCCATAGAAGAAGACATCCTGATAGTAGCGGAATTGAAAAGCGAAAGGACCAACATATCTTACACTGGCAGGAATTTCTATCGTTGTCTCAGCATTATCTTTAGCATTTCCTGTCAATGCGAAAGCACTGTTGCCAATATACTTTAAGCCTGCATTAAATTTGATACCAAAGATACGGCAATTATAAAATGCACCATCATTGATTGTTTTCAGGGAAGAAGGGAAGCTGATGCTTGTAAGCCCTGTATTGGCAAAAGCTTGCTCACCGATATTTTCCAAACCTTCATTGAGAGTGATTGAAGTAAGCTTAGTTCCACAAAAAGCTTTCTTACCAATCAGAGTCAGAGTAGATGGTAGATTCACATTCGTAAGATTTGTACGATCTAAAAATGCTTCATCACCAATCCGATCATAGCCTTCAGGAATATTAATGGTTGTCAAACAATTTTGCCAATAATTGGTACCCAAGACCTGAGAAGGAACTACCATTTTTTCCTCATCTTTTCCTGTAGTTTGGCTATACACCGTTGTCTTCTTTGTAAGAGGCAAGGTCAATGTAGTCAGCACAGGTGTAGGAGTCCAAACATCTTTTGCGCTAAAAGTTTCAGAAGAAAGTTCATTGCATGTAGCAGCCTCCAAGTCCAAAGTCTTCAAAGTAGCATTATATAATTTATTTCCTGAATTAGTAATAAATAATATTTTAGATATAATATCATTGTTAATCAGCAAATCTTCAGTTGAAGCCTTCTCAAACTTAACGGTTTCATAGCTACCACCAGCGATTTTCTTTTGAAGTAAATCCGCAAATGTGTATTCCTTTGAATCTTTCCCAATATAATCAGAGTGTGTTCCATTCTCACCAAAGAAAGCATCATTGTCTTCAATCTGAGAATAGGTAGCTGTACCTGTGTAGAAAACTTCGCCTGGAGTCCAAGTATAGGTTACATTAGGAGCAAGGCCTATATATGTTTTACCTCCATCAGAAGACTTGAACATATTGTAGTCACTACTAACTTGATATGTAGTTTTGGAACTAATATATTGAGATTTGAACTCATCCAATGTAAGCATGGATATACTCTTGGATTTCAATTCGTCAAATGTATAGGTACCAGTTGTAGCTTCTCCTGTACAAACGAAATATACTGACATATTTTTATAATCGTAATTTTCGTTTTCAGAATTCCATGGAGTGATATTTATCTCAGTTTTTTCGGTTACTTTGTCTGAAATAGTGACAGAGTTTTTATCGTTATAATTATTATACCAACCTACGTAAAGATTGGCAATTTTATCCTCTCTCCAAGTCTTGGTAGAATTTACGGCTCCAAATGGGGAAGTCCAATTAGTTGGCTCACCATCACATACCTTTTTATATTCATACGCTGCCTGATAATAAGTCTTATTGGCAGAATATGAATCACCTTGATTTACCTTTGTACCATTGCCATCGGTAAACACATAACCTACCGCCTTGTCTGTGAAGACACGGGCAGAAAGGTCTGTAGTCTTATACGTAGTGAGGTCACCCTGACCAGAAATGGTCAAAGTCTTACCATCATCCGAAGCGTTGAATGTCACGCTTGTTGTAGTCGTGGTTTGTGCATCAACATTGCCCCCCCATGTAAGAGAAGCAACCATACAGATGCTTGTTAATAGAACTTTTTTCATCTTTTACTTAATTTTACTTTAACTTATATTCTAATAGAAAATTGATTCTAATTGGAAAATATTAAATCATCTTTTACTTATACAATTTGCAATGTATCTCGTTACCGAGACAATCTTGTTCGTTATAAATATCTCTTTTGCAGAGGATTTCATTTACCTTAGTAGAGAACTTAATCTTATCGAATCTGTCTTAAATTCGGTTGCAAAATTATATATAAAAGTAATACTGTGCAAGTATTTACTTAATCTTTTAACATCTTTTTAATGATAAATTATCATAAAATACACTGTTGGAACATAATATACACTTACATGGCGAGAAAAAAGGAAAGTAAATAGCTGCAAAAGCTGTCAACAAGCAAATGCTCGCCCTCTATTATGGCGTCGGCAAGTACGTTTCAGAAAACACTCGTAATGGTGCCTGGGGAACTGGGGCTATAGAAAACATCAGCGAGCAACTCAGAAGAGAGTTGCCAGGGCTTCGGGGATTCGGTTCAACGAGTATAAAAATGATGCGCATTTTTTATGAACAATGGAGTACTTCGATAAATCGTCAGCCAATGGCTGACGATTTACAAGCATCAGATAATCAGGTTATTAAATCATCAAACACTCTTTTGGCTTTAAATCGCCCGCCAATGGCGGGCGATTTAGACTGGCATGATTTTTTTGCACTAAGTTTTTCTCATCACGATGAAATTTTAACCAAGACAAAGACTTTAGAGGAACGGGTATTCTACATACACCAAGCTGCCACATTGCACTGGGACAAATATACATTGCGAGACAACTTGAAGGCTGACTTATATCACCACCAAGCGCAAATGCCGAATAACTTCGCCAAAACCTACCACCGGAAGAAGAATTCAAAAAGATTCTCGATGGAGAAAGTGACTGATTAACCTATTTACAGATGCTGTCCTTTGAAAGCCCAACTGCTATTTTGGTAAAACAGCCCACTGGCAGACAAAGAACAGCTCACTGTCTTACGAAGGATAGCCCTTTGTAACCTAAGAGACAGCGGACTGGCGGCTTATCGGACAGTCTGCTATCTCTCGCAGCCATCAATATTTCTCCGTATCATTCTGCTTTAAAACAAGCAGTATGGCTGAAAGAACTCATCGCATACGCTGAAATACCCTTCACCCTTCATCTTTTGCCCCGAAATGCCGATAAACACTGGGGATTTCAAGGGTGAAGGGTTGGATTTACCCTTCATCCTCCCTTCATCACCCTTCACCTAAGGCATATATTCTCCCCCTATTCCATCATAAGTTATGACTCTTTTCATCATAAGTTATGACTCGTACTTGCCATAAGTTATGACTAAATTTGTGCATCATATTAGACTCTCCAGAGTCATATTTCCTCAGTTGGCGCATTTTCACTTCCTAAGTTGGCGTTTTACACCACTTAGGGACGACCTTTAATTTTATAACTCATCCCTAACCCACTTCTTATACCCACTTAGGGACGACCTTCAGCAAGAAGATGGAAGGCGGTGAAGGGTGGAAGAAGGGCTACATAAACAAATCCTCCATCGTCACCTCGCTGTTTACCAATCCACTGTACTTGCCCCCCTTAACTCCAAATGTTGTCACAAAAGTATTAGCCAAGGTTTTGGTGGTTTTAGTCACACGACGGAACAAAGCCATTCTACTTCGCAACTTTTCGCTATAAGACTTAGTGATTTCAAAGGGCTGTGTTGAAAATTTCATCTCACACAAGTTTACAACTCTGTCTCGACGGTCAATTACCAAATCAATCTGTCCTTTCTCCTCACCATCACTCCCTGTCCAAGAAGAAGCTTGAGTCAATATTCCACTTATGCCCAAAGCCTTTTTGATTTGTGGCAAATGCAGCAAACATATTTGCTCAAAAGCATATCCCATCCATGAGACTCTCTTTGGGTTATCAAGCATATTGCTCCATGTATGTTCATCACTTACCTCACTAGCCATGAAGTTATGGTAGAAGAGCGTAAAAAGGTCGGTCAACTGATAAACCGCATCACGCTGTTTCTTGCCAAATCCATGATATTTTCTTATAAAATCACAATTTTGCAAGTTTGTTAGAATATCAGTAAGAGCTCCTCCCTTTGGTAGTTTCAAGCCAGTAACAATTTCCTCTCGTGTCAAACCTTTCTTCTTCTTTGACAACAATTCCACCACCCCATAATATCTTGGCGAATCCTCAAACAAAGAGCGGAAGACAAAATTATACTCATCTTTCAGCATACCTGCCATTGAAAAGAGAAGCCGATCTACATTTTTTTCCAAACTTTCATTGGCATGCAGATGACTTAAATAATAAGGTATTCCACCAAAGATAGCATAACACTGCATGATAGTATAACGTTCCCAATCAATATGGATGCTTTGCAAATATAGCTCAGTCTCACCCAATGTGAATGGCATTAAGCGCATAGAACAAGTAAGGCGATTATACAACCCGCCTTTTGCTCCTATCAAATTTTTTATCATCCATGTGGCAGCCGAGCCACAAACATACAGTTTCAACTTATCTTGCTGTGCCCCCCAACTATTCCAGAAGAAATCTAATTCTTGCACAAACTTCGATCGAGGTGTGTCCAACCAAGGCAACTCATCCAAAAAGACTGTTACTGTCTCTTTATCCACACCTTCCAAATATGAACGAAGCAATCTAAAAGCTTCATGCCAATCGGTTGGTTGTGGCACAAATCCTTTGGACTTCGACTGCAATTCTTCTGCAAAGTTACGAAGTTGGTCTTTCATCGAACCTTTATACAACCCTGTTATATAGAAATCAAAATCATCATGGAAGAACTGACGTATAAGAAAGGTTTTTCCCACACGTCTTCTTCCATACACCGCAACAAATTCTGCCTTGCCCGAAGTTGAGCATAACTTTAATTGTTCTTGTTCATCTTTTCTTCCTATAATTATCTGTGCCATAATCCTTTAATTAAGATTTTATGGCGCAAAATTAATAAAATAAATTTAAACAACAAATGTTTTCACACTTTATAACTCATCCCTAACCCACTTTTTATACCCACTTAGGGACGACCTTTAATTTTATAATTCATCCCTAACCCATCTTTTTACACCACTTAGGGATGTACTTCAAAGAAAAATAGATGAAGGGTGGTGAAGGGTGGATGAAGGGTAAAAAAGAACCCTTCACCTTCTGAATCCCCTGTGTTTATCGGCATTCCAGGG
>DKCU01000006.1:48945-67997 GCA_002451555.1 Candidatus Segatella albertsiae | reverse complement strand
GGTGAAGGGTGAAGGGTATTTTAGAGTATGAGCAGAAGATAAACTTCTACTTAAAACATAAAATATTTTCCAAACAAAAGACTTGTTTCAAATAAAAGTTGTATTTTTGCAAAGTAAACGTAAAATGAAGGAAATTATGGCAAAAATCGTAAATTACTATCCTGTAGGAGTGCAGACTTTTGAGAAAATTCGCAATGAAGGTTATCTCTATGTAGATAAGACAAAGTATATTGTAGATTTTCGCAAGAAAAAAATGAGTTATGTCTTTCTGAGTCGTCCGAGACGATTCGGCAAATCGCTCTTTGCCTCTACCTTGCAGGCTTATTTCGAGGGCAGGAAGGAACTCTTCGAAGGACTTGACATTACTGATTACGAGAAGGAGTGGGTGAAACATCCCGTACTCCATTTCGACATGAGTGGTGCAAAGCACTTCGATGCGGAGAGTCTGAAGCATTATCTTGATATTATTCTCTTGCCATACGAGAAATTGTATGGAAAGGATGACAACGAGCTTTACCCCAACGAACGTTTGATGGGGCTTGTTGAGCGTGCACACGAACAGACAGGCGAAAAGGTGGTGGTCATCATCGATGAATACGATGCCCCTCTGCTTGATGTCGTACATGAGAAAGATAACTTGAAGGAACTCCGCCTTATCATGCAAAACTTCTACAGTCCCTTGAAGAAACTTGACCCACATTTGGAATTTACGTTTATCACAGGTATCACCAAGTTCTCTCAACTCAGCATCTTCAGCGAATTGAACAACCTCGACAACATCAGTATGCTCGACCAATACTCTGCTATATGTGGCATCAGCAAGACGGAACTTACCACCGTGATGAAACCAGACGTTGAGGGACTTGCCAAAGCCCTTGGCATGACTTACGAGGAATGTCTGGAGGAACTACGCAGCTATTACGATGGATACCATTTCAGCGAACACTCCGAGGATGTGTTCAATCCATTCAGCCTGGTAAGATGCATGAACAGCCAAAAAATAGATTCCTATTGGTTTGGCTCTGGCACCCCAAGCTACCTCATCAAAAGCCTTCAAAAATACCACGTCAACGTGATGGACATCGAAAAAAAAGGAGTAAATGTGGATGACTTTGATGTTTCACCAGAACAGATGACATCTGCCCTTCCTTTGCTCTATCAAAGTGGCTATCTGACCATCAAGAAATACAACCCTCTGCTGAAACGCTATGCGTTGGGCTACCCGAACAAGGAGGTCAAAATAGGGATGCTCAAGAGCCTTGCACCCAATTATCTTTCTCCTATATCCATTGACAACAATGGTTTAGTGGGTGATTTCCTCGAAAAGCTTTACGATGATGACTTGGAGGGAGCTATGGTGCGACTGAAAGCATACCTTGCCAGCATCTCAAATCGTTTGTCCAATAAGAACGAGCGAGACTTTCAAACGGTCTTCTACTTGATTTTCAATCTGATGGGAGCTTTCATGAAGGTAGAGGAAAATAGCGCGATTGGAAGAGCTGACGCTGTCATCCATATGCCAGATGCCATTTATGTCTTCGAGTTAAAGTATGACGGTTCTGCAGAAGAAGCCATCAAACAGATAGATGACAAAGGCTATCTGATACCTTATTCCGCAGATGGAAAACGTCTCTTCAAGATTGGTGTCAACTATGATAGCAACCAACGCACGATTGGCGATTGGATTATTAAACAAGGTTAAGCAATAACTGTAAAAAAGGTGAAGGGTGGATGAAGGGTAAAAAAGAACCCTTCACCTTCTGAATCCCCTGTGTTTATCGGCATTCCAGGGCAAAAGGTGAAGGGTGAAGGGTATTTTTGAGTATGATACAAATATCTCTTAATCCTGATAATATACTCTCTTTACGCGATTGCTGATGGTGGTCAGCACCTCGTAAGGGATGGTATCGAGGATGTCGCTCAGGGTCTGCACTGGCAGATGCTCGCCGAAGATTTCAACACTATCGCCTTCCTTGCAGTCGATGCCCGTGACATCTATCATCGCAACGTCCATGCAGATGTTGCCCACGTACTCAGCTTTCTGACCATTTACCAAGCAGTAAGCATGGCGATTGCCCAAGTGACGGTTCAAGCCATCGGCATAACCGATAGGAATGGCTGCAATGACACTGTCCTTGTCGAGGATGGTCTTGCGACTGTAACCTACGCTCTCACCAGCCTTGATGTTGTGCATCTGGAGGATGGTGGTCTTCAAGGTGCTCACGCAGTTGATGGTCTCGTTGTTGCGAGAGTTGATGCCATACAAGCCAAGACCCAAGCGGCACATATCCAACTGACGCTCAGGGAAGTGCTCGATGCCTGCGGAATTGCAGATGTGGCGGAGTATCTTGTGGTCGAAAGCTGCCTGCAACTGTTTGCTGCCCTTGTCGAAGAGTTCGAACTGATGTGCAGAGAAGTCATCGAAGTTGTCATCATCGCTACCCACGAAGTGTGAGAACACACTGCGAGGGATGATGGCGTTCTGATGCTTCAACTTGCCTATCAACTCCTCCATGTCATTCTCTGGGTCGAAGCCCAAGCGGTGCATACCGGTATCGAGCTTGATATGGACAGGGAAACCAGTGATGCCCTCCTTCTCAGCAGCCTTGATCAAGGCATCCAAGATACGGAAGCTATAGACCTCTGGCTCCAAGTCGTAGTCGAACATGGTCTTGAAGGCGGTCATCTCAGGGTTCATAATCATGATGTTGCTGGTGATGCCGTTCTTGCGAAGGGTGACACCCTCGTCGGCAACTGCCACAGCCAAGTAATCGACACGATGGTCTTGCAAGGTCTTGGCGATTTCCACAGCACCTGCGCCATAGCCATCCGCCTTGATCATGCAGACGAGCTTGGTCTCTGGTTTCATGAAAGCACGATAATAGTTCAAGTTGGCAACCACGGCATTGAGGTTCACCTCCAAGGTCGTCTCGTGTACCTTCTGAACAAGCAACTCGGTGAGTTGGTCGAAACCAAACTGGCGAGCACCCTTCAAGAGGATGACTTCGTCGCGCAAGGACTTGAACACCTCGCTATCAATAAACTCCTTCACATCGTGGAAGAAGAACTTTTCTGAAATCTGTATCTCCTCGCTCTGCTCATAGAGCTGCGGACCGACACCGATGAACTTGACCACGCCACGCTTGCGGCACAAGTCGCTCACCTCCTTGTACAAGTCCTTAGGATTCTCGCCACTCTGGAAGATGTCGCTCAATATCAAGGTATGGCGACGACCCTTGTGGTCAGGGCGACGGCTCATGAAGTCGAGGGCTATGTCAAGGGAGTTGATGTCGGAGTTGTAGCTGTCATTGATGAGTGTACAACCGTGCTGTCCTTCCTTCACCTCCAGTCGCATGGCAACAGGCTCAAGTTGTGACATACGCTTATCCACATCCTCGGCAGAGAGACCGAGTTTGCGGGAAACAACCGCCGCAATAATGGAGTTGGTCACGGACGCATCGTCGATGAATGGCAAGGAATAGCTGTCCTCCTCACCTTTATATATATAGGTAACGATGGAAAGGTTGCCTTTCTTCTCTACATTCTTCACGAAGAAAGGAGCCTTGGCATCCTTCATGGACCAATAGAGTTTCTCGCCCTTGTAGTCGTGATACTCCCCTACCACCTTGGTGACAATCTCGTCATCGCCATTATAGACGATGGTCTCCGCATCATGGAAGAGGACGATCTTCTCGCGGCACTTTTCCTCCAAGGAACCGAAGTTCTCCTGATGGGCAGAACCTAGATATGTAAGCACAGCGATGGTAGGCTGGATGATGTCACGAAGGGCGAGCATCTCGCCCGGCTGACTGATACCAGCCTCGAAGACACCCACCTGGGTCTGCTCGTTCAGCAACCATACCGAGAGAGGCACACCAATCTGCGAGTTGTAGCTGCGAGGGCTGCGGGTAACAAACATGCTCGGAGAGAGCAACTGATGCAGCCACTCCTTGACCATCGTCTTGCCATTGGACCCAGTGATGCCCACGATAGGGATGTTGAACTCATCACGATGACGCTCAGCCAGACGCTGAAGAGCCTCCAACGTATTGACCACCTTCAGGAAGTTGGCCTCTGGATAATCGGAGGCATACCCCTTAGGCACATTAGTAACTACGAAATTTCTAACACCACGGCGATACAACTCAGGAATGTAGTTGTGACCGTCGTTACGCTCTGACTTCAATGCGAAGAACAGAGTTTCCTCTGGGAAACAGAGTGAACGGCTATCGGTCAAGATGAAACCGATATTCGTATCCTTGTCTCCATAGCGACGCGCACCTATCAGTGTGGTTACCTTTTCGATAGTATAAGTCATTATCTTACTGTTTAAAATATTTTTCTTCAAATTGTCTCTTCTTCTCCTCCGTCTTGGCGATGAACTGCTTGGTCGCCTCGCTGTCGGGGTCGAAAGGCTTGTGCCCCAAGGCTTCCTTGATGGGCTTCCATTCCGCCAGCATCTCTTCGGCTGCCTTGCCAAAATAAGCCTGTCGAAACTTCTGCCAGATGTACTCCACGGCTTGGTCGCTCGGATGGAGCATATCCTCCTTGTAGAAGCGGTAGTCGCGAAGTTCGTCGTTGACGATCTCGTATGCCGGGAAGTAACGTACCACCTCGGGGAATCGCTCACACAGCAAATCAGCAGCAAGGAGCAAGGTCGCCTTGGACAACTGGCTCTTATGGAAGCCATACTTGGCATAGCGGATAGGGCTCACCGTGACGATGATGCGCTTGACACCTTGACCCAGCAAAGCCCAAACAGCCTTGGAGAGCTCCACCACACACGCCCCCACCGTCAACTCTCTCTCCTCGAAAAGACGTTGAGGTCGCTTCTGACAGTTATCCACCACCTCGCCTGTCTCCTTCAGGATATAGACGTGGTTGGTGCCGAGCGTGAAGATCGCCACATCGACCTTCCGAGAATCGGAAGCATCTGTGGCTGCCGAGTCAGCCTCTTTAGAGAAAGGCTCACCTTTGAGGAATCGCTCCACGGAATGATTGACGCTCGTAGGATTGTACATCACCCCGTAAGGATTGACCACGGCACGGAAGCGGTTCTCGACAAATCGTTTGCCGAGATTGTCAGCGAAACAACTGCCCACGAAAAGCAGTCGATCTGATGGCTGAATCTCATAGTCAGCCTTGCCTATATTTACTTCCGTCCTAAAGTCCATTGAATTCTTCACTCTTCGTTCTTCACTCTTCACTTACAATTCACTCTTCACTTAATTTTTTCTTTTTCCATTCCAATCCCAAACCTACAACCAGGAGCAGCAAGAGGACAACATAGCCCACATAAGCCACGGTCTCCGTCTTCTTGATGGAAGTAGGATGGAAATCGAGGACCACCTTGTGCTTGCCAGCCTTCACATTCAAGGCACGCAAGATATAGTTGACTCTTCCCAGTTCCGCAGGCTGTCCATCTACTGTGGCAGTCCAACCCGGATAATAGATTTCGGAAAAGACGATGACACCGCCCTTGTTGGATGTCACCTCGTAAGTCAAGTTGTTTGGCTTGTATTGCACCAGTTTCACGATGGAAGTATCATCCTGTGGTGTGCCCTCGCCCAAGACATCCTTGAACTTCACGTCAGCCACAGCCTCATGGCGCAGATTCAACTTACCGACCTTGTCGATTTCCTCGTTGGCATTATTGACATAAGTCACCTTATCCACAAACCAAGCATTGCCGTATGCGTAAGGGTTCTGCAAAGGCACTGTCTGCCCGCCCTGCAAAGGCATGATGAAGTACTTGGTGTTCAGCATGTTCAACACAGGGAAGATGCTATCGCCATTCACCTGGGTCATGTCGCCGTTGGCATCAGCCACCGCCTTCATCGTCTTCTGCATCTCTGGAGCGATGTGAGCGTCTATCATCTCTTGATAACGACGGAGCTTGGCAGCATGATAACCGCCGATGCTCTTATGGTAATAAGAAGTCTCGTTCTCATTGAAGGTGTTCGAAGCCAAATTGAGCACGCGATAGTCGAGTGCCTTGTCACGAAGGATAATCTTGTCGGTCTCCGTCATCAGCTGAGGCGTATCACGCACACTCTTCTCCACAAACATATCGTCGTAGAGATAACGCTTGTTGACCATCCACATATCCACCAAACAGAGGACTGCGATACCCGCAATCATAAACTCCTTGCCCAACTTCTTCGTCTTGTAGAGGAAAAGGAAAGCACTGCCGATGAGGATAATCCAGAAAGAACGCCAGCAATCCGAGGTAAAGATGCCCTTGCGTATCTCCGTCAGATTACTGATAAGAGGTCCCTGGTACTCGGCTGGCAACTGTTGCAAAGCTTGCAACTCCTGACCCGACACGAAGTTTGAGAAGAATACCCCTGGCATCACGGCAAACAAGAGGCAGAAGCCCGCCGTCAAGCCGAAGCTAGCATAAACAAACTTTGCCTTTTGGGTCAAGATTTCTGGTTCATCGACTATCTTCTTCAACGCCATCATCGCCAACAACGGGATGGTGAACTCTGCGATAACGAGGATGGAGGCCACCGTTCGGAACTTGGCGTACATCGGGATGTAATCCAAGAAGAAATCGGTAAACGGCATGAAGTTCCTACCCCATGAGAGCAAGACACTCAAAATGGTGGCAGCCAACAAAGCCCACTTCATCGGACCCTTGACGATAAACAAGCCCAGGATGAAGAGCATCATCACGAAGGCACCCACATAGACAGGTCCGCTCGTGCCAGGCTGGTCGCCCCAGTACTGACCGAGCTGTTGATAAATCTGCACGAAGTTAGGGTCAGCCTTCTCCATCGCCGTGGTATTCTGAGCCAAAGGAACAGAAGCGCCACCCTTGGCATCAGGAATCAAGAGCGTCCAAGTCTCGTCGATACCATAGCTCCACTGGGTGATATAGTCTCTATCCAAACCACTGTTGGTCTGGTTGGCAGCATTTTTCTTCACAAGTTCACTCTTGCCACGCATAGACTCCTGTCCATACTGCCAAGTGTGATAGAGATTGGAAAGATTGAGGGAAATACCGATGGCTGCACCCACGATGCACACGGCAGTCGCCTTTCCGAAGCGAGCCAACTCCTTTTTCCGGATGGCATCCACCAAGAAAGCAATCACCATGAAGAAGATGATGAAGAGGTAATAATAAGTCATCTGCACGTGGTTGGCATTGACCTCGAAGGCAGCGAAGATGGCTGTCACCAGCAATCCCCACAAATATTTGCCACGATAAGCCAGCACTATACCAGCTATCATCGGAGGGAGATACGCCAAAGCCATCACCTTCCAGATATGTCCTGCGGCGATAATGATGAAGAAATACGAAGAGAATGCCCAGATGATGGAACCCAATGCCGCCAAGGACTGTCGGAAGTCGAAGGCTCTCAAGAGGATATAAAATCCAAGGAGATAAGCAAAGACATACCACACATAGTCTGGCAACCAAAGGTGATAAGCCTTGACCGCCTGGTTGAGCACGGCATCGCTCTCATAAGAAGGCGACATCTGATAGGTAGGCATACCACCGAAGGCAGAGTTTGTCCATCGGGTCGTCTCGCCGGTCTGCTGTTGGAAAAGTTCTTTCTCATGCCCTATTCCCTTGCCCGCAGACGCATCGTGACGGAACAAGATACGCCCATCCATGTCGGCTGGCATGAAATACACGAAAGCGATAATCGCAAACAAAACTACTACTAGAATATCCAGTAGGTACTTCTTCAAAAATTTCATTCTTTCTATAAACGTTTATAATTTGGGGGCAAAGATAATGCAAATCGAAGACAAAACAAAATATAAAGCGAAAAATTATGTTTTTTTTGTTGAGAAAGGAGTTGCGATTGAGAGATAATTGAAAAAAACAAGAGAGATGGGATTGAGAGATAGTTGAGAAAAACAAGAGAGATGGGATTGAGAGATAGTTGAGAAAAACAAGAGAGTTGGGATTGAGAAATAGTTGAGAAAAACAAGAGAGATGGGATTGAGAAATAGTTGAGAAAACAGGAAAGTTAGGATTGAGAGATTGGTATTTAATGCGCCCTGAAAGGGCAATCAGCTCCAAGCCCAGGGCAACACCCTGGGTATAGCAGTCATTTAAGAAAGTCGCCCTGAAAGGGCAAAAGCAACTATTTATCAATGCTTTTGTCCTTTCAGAGCGACTGTTGTGGGTGTTATCATTAGCTACAATTTGGACTAACGACACACCCTCTTACCTATTCTATTACTTTATAATTTCTTCCAAATAATGATGCGCCTTGTCAGGGCTGCTCGTATAGAGCTGGATATTCCCCTCAGGATCGATGACCACCAATGATGGGATAAACTTCACATAGTACCCATCCGTCAATGCCTTCATCGCAGCTTGTGGTACAAGATACTGTCCCCAAGTCATTTTTTCCTCATCCATCGCCTTTTCCCAATCCTGACGTTTTCTGTCAACAGAAATGCTGACGATGTTGAGTTTGTCACCCAACTTTTGGTGCAACTGCTTCACACTTGGGATGGCTGCACGGCAAGGGCCACACCAAGAAGCCCAGAAGTCGATGAAATTGTACTTGCCAGAAATGACGACATCCTTCAAATTGACAGACTTGCCATCTGGAGTTTCAAGGCCCAAGTCCTTGTAATGAGAACCTTTGAGATAAGCTTTCATCACGCCAACGGTCTTCGCAAAGTTGGCATAGCGCACCTGGTCGTAATTGTTGGCAAACGTACTCAACAACTTATCATAATATTCTGCAGTAAAAGCAAAAGGTTGCTCCAACTGAGCATCCAACAGCAAAAGACTCACCGCATAATCGGGATGAGCAGCAATAAAATCATCATTCAATTTTTCCTCTGCCGCATCAGCTTCTTCCACCAAAGGTTGCAAGCGTTGCATGGCAAGACTATCAGGACCGCCTTGGCTCTTTTCACGGAACTGTGCATCACGATATTGCTTATTCAAGAGCCGAGCCTTCAAACGAGCATCGTAAGTTGCATCCGCCCACTCCTGATATTGTTGCTGTGCCTTGCCACCCACAATTTTCAAGTTTTTCTCACGAACCATCGTCACGTTGCGGAAGTCATAATTGCGAGCGATGCTGTCGAAGCAAGCTGCGCTCACTGTATAGTTGGTTGCCTCCAACATAAACTTACCCCCACGATCCTCTGCAAAATCATTCTCCTTGTAAGCACTTTCTGGCTTATCATTGATTTGAAGTTGGACAAGCATGGTTCCTTCCACCTTGCCAGTCAAAACAAAGGAGCTCCCCTTGGTCAGGCATTCCGCCTCGATGTTTCTACCACTTTCTTGGGAGCGAAGACTTACCTTGGTGCCATTCTTCACACCTGGAATATTGCCCTTAATGGTGAAAGGCTGACTTGCTACAGCTTTAGCATTCTGTGCAAAAGAAGGAACAAAAGCACCCACAGCCATCAAAGAGGCTGCGAGTGCACGAGAGAGAGATTTGAGATTTATCATCATTTTACTTCTATTCTTTAAATTGGGATGATACATTATATTATTTATAAAGATTGAACTATTTGATAGCTTGCGCAATACTCTGACGGATAGTCTCAGGATTATGCGTAATGCAAATCACCTTGCCGTCTGCACCTATCAACACCAAGCGAGGAATGGATGTAATCGAATAAGCGGTCGCAGCCTTCTCTAATTTCGACATCGGAAGCCACAACTGCATCCAAGGCATATTTTCCTCTGTCTCAGCCTTCAGCCACTTGTCTTTCTTTTCATCCACCGAGCAAGATACAACCTCCAACTTTTCGGCATATTCCTTTGCCATCTCCTTCACCTTAGGAATAGCTTCACGACATGGTCCACACCAAGAAGCCCAGAAGTCTATCAACATCAGTTTGCCGGACTTCATCAAAGAAGACAAAGACACGTTCTTACCTGATTTATCTTCCCCTATAAAGTCTGTATAGCTTGCTCCATTGGCATGAGAGCGGAAATAATCAAGATTACGCTTGATGAAGTTGACGTGCGTTGTATCGGGATTATTCGCCAAAGAAGCATACTGTTTGTCGAAAAGTTCCTGAGAGTAAGTAAACGGAAGATAAGCATACTGAGCGACCAAAGCGGCAGTGACAGGATAATCAGGATGAGCAGCAATAAATTCGTTGTGCTTTACCTCTCGTATTGCCTTAGCGGCATCAGCTCTTTCCTTGAAGTCCTTGATGGAATCGTCAATTCCCGCATTATCGAACCATGCCATAGCCTCAGCATAGCTAGCACTATCAGCTGTAATCATTGCCGCACGCATATAGTCGAGATACTCGTCCATCTGCCTTTGAGCCTTTCCAGCCTCGATGGTCAGTTTGCCATCAGACTTGTTGGCAAGACCTTGTTTTTTTTTTGAGCTCATATCTGCCAGCATCAAGTCCTTGTCTATCTTTACCGAGATAGGACTTCCATCGGTCATCAACTGTAGTTCCGTCACTTTCATCCACTTATCCTTGTTACCCTTGGTAAAGAAGTTTAAGTTGACTAGGCAAGGTGTCTTTTTAAATTCAGCAGAGAATGCGAAAGACTCGCCCTTGAACTTGGCAGATGCGATACGCTTGACATTCTGCGGATTCTCCGCATCCGCCAAAGCCACCATACAACTGTCGGTATTGCCCAATACCTGTCCCTTGACAGAGACGGTGTTTTGAGCAACAGCATTGCCACCCACGAAGAGTAGCAATGCAGGTAATATAGTTTGTAGTTTCATAAATTACAATTCATATTTTGTTGTTACTGGGCATCACGGACGTAACGGACACTGAGGCAGTGTTTATCTTGCAGAATAATCAATCTATTGACAGCATTCATACCGGGAGTTATCATCCTAGCATATGCAGCAGCCTCCTTATTGACCTCAATATCAGAGGCTGTCCAATAATAGCCATAATCACCCTGATGATAAAGGCTAATTGTCGTATTACTAGCATTGCATACCTCGCCACCAAAGACAAAATTCAAAGATGTACCCTCTCCATTCTGAACAAGCAATGAAGACACTCCAGATCTCCATCCTACCTTTTCTAGATCGGCAGCTTTCATGCCTAGTTCACGTTCTAACGACATAAAGTCCTCGTCAGTTGGAAGTCGCCATCCCTCTGGAGCATTATCCACAGCCTCTTGCCAAGTATAATAGTTTCCATAATCAGCATACCATTGTTTCCAATCACTTAAACTACCATCAAGCCCTAAGCCATAACCAAATTCATTTGTCCACTTAGGATTATAGACATCTTCGTAAAAAGGCTCATCGCAACGTAGGTTCTCTGTCATCCAATCAAGATTACCTATTCTCACCCAATGATATTCATTGCCATCTTGGTCGGTCAACGTACCTGAAGCCGTAGGATTGATTACCTGTTCATCATCATCACTGCATGCTCCCATAACAAACGATAATACCAAGAAGCATATCATATATACATATTTCTTCATATTTGCTGTCAATTAAGATTTACTTTTATTCATCCACGATAATTCCCATTGACTCTATAAGCTCTTTCATCTTGTTAAAACGAGCTATACAGATTGGGTAATCGGCAAACGTTTCCTCGAACTCTTCTTGCGAATAAGTGAATACAGCTGTAACGAAATCTGACACATCATATTCTTTATAACGGAAAGACCATTTGCTACCATCTCTCATGAAGCCCAACGAACGAGCCAAATCGTCATCATAGCCAAGAGGATAGCCTAAATCATCTTTATAATACCACCCAGACGTCAAGTTGTCATAATTATCAACCAAAGCGTAGAAGTCCTTTAAGAAACTATCACCTTTAAGTTTTACCTTAGCCAACACAATCTTTTGCAATATGTCAGAAAAATAACTAGGATTATCAAAAGCCTCGCCTTCAGACAAACTTATCACATAACATTGCGACCCCATGTAATAATTTAAATTTGATTTTTGCTGCCACTCGCCATCTCTACTTTTCCATGATGTCATCTTATTGACCAACAACACAGAGAACGGAGTGTTAGTGCCCAAGCGACGAATCAAATTATCTTCCACCAATTTGGCCGCTTTCCGTTTGTCCTCAATGCTACTAATGTAATCGTATGTATAACGATAATAGTCGGTAGCAGAAGAACTGAACATATCATACGTTATGTCCAACAGTTTTAATTCATAAAGAGGATGTCCCTGCTCATCAACACCAGTCTGTACTTTTCGCAAGGTATCATTAAAGAGCAAATAACACTTATTCTTCTCATAGAAACTACGCCTCAAGGAAGCTTCTTCACTTTGATCCTCGGCAATAGGCGCAAACTTATTGGCATCAGCAAAACTTGGCGACACATCCTCATCATTAGAGCAAGCCCCAAACAGAACTATTGCCAAATATAAGAACATTAATAAATTTATCTTTTTCATCATATCATTTCTTAGTTATAATATGTTACAACTGCTTACCAATCCTCGTCCGAGCCCGAGCTAAAGTCTTCGCTCGAGAAAGGTCTTCTAACAGGTCGTTCATTACTTCCCAACGATGGTTGGAACTCTTTTTCGTCCTGCGGAATGTCAAGAGTATATGCAGCGTCATTCTTCTCCAAACGATAACGACTCACATTGGAACGATATGTCTGGTAGTCCTCTGTCTTGAAAGTGGACATCGAATGTTCTATCACCTTGGAGTATGGGTAATTTACATCCACTGTATAACGACGCAAATCAAACCATCGATGCCCCTCAAGGAACAATTCACGCTCACGCTCTTCACGAACAAAAGTAATCAATTCCTCACCAGTCAACGAGAGAGGCTCAGCATCTTCTACACGCTTTGCACGCAACTTATCCAACCAAGAGCACGCCTCCTGACTATTACCCATCTGGGCCTCAGCCTCAGCCAAATTAAGATAAGCCTCAGCAGTGCGGATGCTAAAGACATCGCTCACTTCTTTATAGATGCCATAAGCCGACCTACGATTCTCTATTTTATGATAAGTTGGCAAGTGATTGGTGATATCATCCTCTGTAGTCATGTAAATGGTCTTGCGTTTATCATTCTTAGGAAAAAGAGCGTAAAGATTATCCGAGATATACCATACAGGAGAAACCTCGTAATAACTATCCTCATTACCCGGATCTTGGAATAGAACATTTCCCAAACAGCTTGAGCCATTAGAGAATACGACTTCCTCATTGGCTCTGTTCATAGGAAAACTTCCCTCAGGGAAAGATTTTAAATCCAACAAATAAGCATTTTTTTCTATCGCTTTCTTAGCATATTGCTCTGCAGTCTCCCAATCCTGCATATAAAGTCCCACACGACTATGCAAGATATAAACACTCTCTATCCCTGGATGATAAATACTTGCAGGAGCACTTGCATTTTCCAAAAGTTTCTCAGCCTCATTCAAATCACTCACCACTTGGTCATAAACCGCTGCCACCGAAGCACGCTGATATTCCTTGTCCTCGACATTGGATGTCGTTTTGATAGGAACTGACAAATCTGTTGACGCAGTCTGAGGAGCATATGGTTTTCCATAGAGATTAACCAACATCAGATAATAGGAAGCTCGCAAAAAATACAGCTCTCCCTTAACTTTGGTCACTTCTTCTACTTCTTCCTCAGATGTTGTCTTTAATTGGTCGGCAGCATCCAATACCATATTGCAATTGTTGATTTTCTCATAGGCCAAAGTCCAATGAGCATCCTCGTTACTTTCATAAGAGCTCTGTCCTTTTTGATTAAGAAACAAATGTTGTTGCCACGTAAAATAAGGAAACAGAACCTCTCTGTATTTATTACCTACATAATCCACATCATCTTGCGTAACAAGATTCTCCTGCAATTCATCACTCATGAAATGCAAGAAAAGGTAATTGGGATTGACAACCTCATAATAGGACTTAGAATTGTCAAACAAGCCCTTTGGCATCAAACAGTCACCAACAAGCAATTCCTTGAGATCATCCACAGACTGCACACGAGCCAAATCCTGAGAATACTCCTTAAGGAAATCGCTAGAACACGAAGCTAAAGAGCCCCATGCCAAAATGACACCTATTATATATAATAATTTCTTCTTCATTGTATATTACATTATGTTTGTCTTAGAATATCACATTCAACCCAAGAGAGAAACTTGGTCGATCACTCAGCTGGATAGAAGAGAATCCTCCTTGGGTTGGAGTCTGACCTTTGAGAGCAGAATCACAAATAGTAAAGAGATTATAAGCAGAGGCAGTAACGGCTAGTCTCTGCATACCTATCCGAGACAAATATGTTGTCGGCAACTCATAGGTTAAACTGATGCTCTGCAACTTCAAATAGTCGGCACTCACAACACGGATGTTGGAATAGTCATACATGTCCCAATAATCGTTTGCTATGGTAGGAATATCCGAATATTTTGACATTTGAGACCAATGACTACTATATTTGTAGTACGCATCCGAGTGTTCTGGGATAATTGCCGGTATGTTGGTAAATTTCTCATCTCCCGGTTTCTGCCATCTATTCATATAATCACGGCTGTAGTTCTTTTCTGAATAAATCTTAGAACTATAGGCTCCGCCTGAAGCAGCACCACCAAACATTGCAAAGAGACGGGTCTTGGCACCGAGACTATAACCAAGATTGAATGAAGCTCGCCAATTCTTGTAACGGAAGGTATTGGTCAAACTTCCTTGAATATCAGCATCTCTTTTGCCAGAAGCCTCCAGCACAGTAGTATAGACATCGTATTTACTCATGCCACGAAGAGCTGCCTGGTTATCAAAATAGTCATCAAACAAAGGACCGCCGTCAACAGGACTAAGTCCCAAGAACTTATAACTATAGAATGTATTCACAGCCTTACCTTGAACAAGCGCAGAACCCGTGAGGAAGTCATTCAAATCATAAGTTTGCGCATCAGGTCTGGAATCTATACTGTTGATAACCTTAGAGATTGATGTTGAAAGCGACCAACGAAAGTCTTTATTTCGAATGGCATTATAAGTAATATCAAAGCTATAACCTTTATTAGTAACATCTCCTCCATTAATCACATACGAAGACACTCCATTAACAGAAGACACTTTCTTCGTCATGAAAGCATCCTTTGTTTTCTTGTAATATGCACTGATTTCCATCTCCAAGCGATGGTCAAAAAGGCTCATATCAAGACCTATATTATAAGAGTTCGTCTTCTCCCACTTCAAGTCTGGATTAGGATGAGCATAAATAGTTGAGCCAAACTCTCCATAATAAGAGTCCATGGCACCTTTCTTGATCGTCATGACAGGTGACTCAGAATCCAACATATTACCTTGGAAGCCATAGGATGCTTTAGCTGTAATATAATCTACCCATTTTGCCTTGATAAAGCTTCCCAAGTCATAACTACCAGAAAGAGACCAAATTGGCAAGAACTTATCATTGGAGCGGTCACCAAACTTGTTGGAGCCATCAATACGTCCATTCAGATTGATACGCCACAAACGTTTATAGCCGTATGTTACAGAAAGATAAGTGGAAAATTTATTGGATAAGTCATCTATAATGGTAGGTGCATTGTTACTTAACCATGTAGCATAACCCGTGTATTTAGTCAAGTCAATACCAGTAACAAAAGTTTCGCCACGATCAGGATAGTAACCACGTGCCACGCTCGCATGGCTTTTATATTTATCCGAACTGATTTCAATACCAAATGTTGCATCAATATTGTGCTTGTCATCTTCTCCAAAATACTTATTAGCATTTAGTTGAAAACGAGCTGTGTAACTTTGATTTTTTGTTGTCGTTTTACTCAACTCACCTCCTTGAGGCAACAAACAGCCTTCATAGTCTGTCACCGTTTCTCCATAATTTGTGCCACGAAGCATCGCCACATGCGCAGTCTTCTCACCCCAATAACCTTCCTGATCGGTATTCTGATTGGTCATAGAGAAGATAGCATTTGCATTAAGCCAATCCGTGAAATTGAATTTCAAATTGGCAGTCACAGTAAACGAATTTGTCTCTTGGCGCTTATAACTATTATCCAACTCATTAAGAATATTGTAATTATATTTAGCACCATCACTTTGTATTTTCTGATAATAGGCATAATTACCTTCCGAATCAAAAGGGTTGATGGCTCTTGATGCACCATAAGCATAGTTCAATGGTGCAACCTCATCTTGGTAATAATTACGTTTGTAATGATATGCACTCACATTGAACGAAGCTGTCAACAACTTACTAAAGGTATTATCTAAATTCATAGAAGCTGTATAACGCTCATTACTATTCACCTTGATGACATCATCATCTTTGTTATAACCCAAAGAGGCATAATATCTTGATTTATTCGAGCCACCACTTAAACTTGCTGTATGCTGCTGTGACCAACTATCACGACAAATCAAGTCAAACCAATCTGTATTATAACTTTCTGCTGCAGAAACTTGATTAACAAACTCCTCATAAGTAGTCTTTTTGGAATACAAATCTTCCAAGGCTTTTTCATAACCAACTCGTGGACTATAATTGCTGTATGTATAACCACTCTCAGCCAACTCTCTTGAGAACTGGATTCTCTCCTTGGAACTCATCACATCCACGGAACGGTCTGAGTATCTCGGGCGACGCTTGTAAGTAACATTGGTAGAATAGCTTACTTGTGGCTTACCCTCGAATCCACGCTTAGTTGTGACGACAATAACACCATTGGCAGCCTTCGTACCATAAATAGCAGTAGCTGCAGCATCCTTCAAGACATCAATTCGCTCAATGTCCTGAGGGTTAATACCAGAGATGGCATTACCGATACGATTCACATAGTCAGGGTCGTTCAACTCCTCCGGTGCTATCTCCACAGGGTCGGACACGACGATTCCGTCAACCACCCAAAGTGGTTCACGATTACCAATCAACGTACTCGTACCACGAATACGAATCTTTGGAGCTACACCTACCTCGGCAGAGTTGTTGGTCACCAACAAATCTGGGATTTTACCTTCCAACATTTGGTCGAGACTGCTCATGTCGGCACGCTCCAAGTCCTTCATCTTCACGGAAGTAACGGCAGAAGTCAAGCTTCGTTTATCAAGTACCTGATAACCAGTCACGACGACCTCATCAAGTGCACCAGCATCCTCGTGCATCACTATCTGCATGTGGTTGCTGTTCTTGGCAGAAAGCTTCACCTTCTGCTCCTGCATACCTATATAAGAAAAGGTGAGATACTGACCATGGTTCTCCGGCAAAGTAAAAGTGAACTCACCTTCAGCATTGGTATAAGTACCCATGCGAGAGTTGCCACACTTCACACTGACACCTGGCAATGGCTCGTGGTTTTCATCTACGACCTTACCCTTTACGGTCTTGCCCACTTGTTGTGCATAAGAAACACTTACTTCATCTTGGCTTTGCGATGCATCCGTCCTTTCATTACTGGGAGTCGCTTTCTTGTGGGAAGCATCCTTGGAAACAATGATAAACTTGTCGCCCACTACCTTGTAGGTAAGGGGGCGATTGCCTATCACGGCCTTCACTGCACTCTCAGCATTGACTGCCGTCAGACTTGTACTCACGGAGTAGCCCTTGACATCCTCGTAGGCGAACTCCACCCTCACACCACTTTGCTTGCCTATCTTCTTTAAGGCCGTTGGCAAAGGAGTGTTTTTGAACGAAACACTGAATTTCTTGCTCAAACTTTGTGCGGAAGCACCCAACGCAAAGGAGAAGAGCATGAAAAGTGCTACTAAATCTCTCTTCTTTTCTCTCTTTTTCATACGCATCAATTAGTTCATTTTATGCTTTTGACTCTATATTTTTGCAATAAGATACGGACTAACCCGAAAATCGGGTACGTTTTGAAAGGAAAATATCGAAAAAAGTTTCATTTTCACATTAAAAAAGAAAAGAAACGATGAATTTCCATTTTCCATTCTAATCTCTCACCATTAATCCGCCTATATCTTTTGTCATAAAAAACTACATAAAAATTCTATACCCGAATATCACGAAATAGAATAGAAACCGTATCGTACTTTTCACTTGCACAGCCATAAAAGGCTCTTTTAACAGACTTAAATTTCTATGCTCGTACGACTATGTTCCGTATAATTGTACGGCTTTAGCTCTAACGTTGTACATCTATAGAGGGGATGGTCGTACAACATTAGCTTTTATAGTCGTACAACTATAAGTTCTCAAAGATTCCGCTATTCAACGATAAATCTATAAGTACCTAACTATAAACACCTTACAAGCGAAAGACATATTTTACAAATTCTCATCCATATTTCTTTTGGAAGGAAATACGAGAATCTCAGATGCTCATTTGTAAAACAAATTCTCTTTTCTTCTTCAAAGATTATATGAAACAACGCACTTTCTTTAAAATTAAAAATCTTCCAAGGACGCATGGAGCAAGAGAAGCCCCCCGATTGCTTACATTTTACCACACACATTGCCAATCCCATACAAAGGATAAACCAAAATATCCTCATACGCACCAAAATTTTCTAAAGAGGTTCGAATTCCTTTTTCCAAATGTTTAGCTTCCAAGAATATCCTCAAACTTTGCATAGAACCACGTACCCCAGACTTCACCTCTATCGGACATATCACACCCCTACGAGAAATCACATAATCTACCTCAGCATTGGAATTTTTCTTTTCCCGATGCCAACAATAAAGATTATCATTTTGGTAAGGAGAGCGATTCTTTACCAACTCCGTGCCAACAAACGTTTCAGCCACTGCTCCCCGATTGACTAAACTCAAATCATTTGAAACCAATATATCCGTCAGGTCTAACTCCAGCATCCTCTGCAACAAACCTGTATCCATGAATATATATCGTTTGTATTTTTCCTTGGCTTCTGCAAAAAGGGGGTATGCAATTCTCTTTGGTCATTCAAGTCGATTTCTACATAATACTTAAATTTTTCTCCCAAATGGCGCACAGCAGAAGTCTTGCCCACTTGCCTGGCGCCCCTTAACAAAAGGGGCTTATGTGAAGCACTTTTACTCCACTTTTCCAATTCCCCATCTATAAATCTATCTAAATACCTCATTTTCAATAGTATTTTTTATTTTCGGGGGCAAAGATAAGCAATATTTTGCAAAAATCGGCATCAAAG
>DKCU01000006.1:0-48879 GCA_002451555.1 Candidatus Segatella albertsiae | reverse complement strand
AAAAATCGGCATCAAAGGCCATCTACTCTATCACAACCTGCCCGTTGTGATAGGTAAACTTCGCCTTATCCAAGCTATTCAACACTTCCAACAATTCCTCGATGCCACCATCCCTCGGTGCGGCGAAGAAGAGGCGGGTCTGCATCTTGGCAGGACTTTGGAAGATGACACTCACGTTATACCATTTTCCGATTTCCTTGGCAATGTCCAAGAGAGTCTCGTTATCGAAATAGAACTCACCATTCTTCCAAGCTGTATATTCTTCGGTATCTACTGAACGAATGGTCATTTTTCCATCCTTAAAGCAGGCATCCTCACCTGGCTTCAACCGCTTGGCTGTAGCAGCAGAACTTACCAACACACTTCCCTGCAACAAGGTGACATGAGTGTCTTTGCGAGAACGAGAACGCACATTGAACTCTGTTCCCAATACTTTGGTGGATATGCCATTAGCTTTTACGAGGAAAGGATGCTTAGCATCATGATGCACCTGGAAGTACGCCTCACCTTGAAGTTCCACCTCACGAGTCGTACCCGAAAAAGACTGTGGATAAACCAACTTACTGCCCGCATTGACCGTCACTATCGTACCATCCGACAAAGTTACCTCTGCCGTCGCATTGACAGGAGTTGTCAAGATATTGCGAATCGTCGTTGACGAATTAGGGTTGGGATTATTTGTATAGACTTTCGCACAAGATGCTTGATTGGCGGACACGGACATCGGTTCCTCATCGCCCTTTTGCAATGTAACACCCGTCTGTGCATTTTCCGCATCAACCTCGTATGCCACCACAGCTCCCTCAGGGACGGTCATGCCATGATTCCGCTTTCCCAAATAAAGGAAGAGAACCAATGCGATGGAAGCTGCCACTGCCAAGATGGCAGGAATGGCAAAACGGCGAACAAAAGAACGATTTTCCAAAGTTACATCATCAGAAAACGTTTCTTCAGAAGACATATCTTCCGAAAGTTTTTCATCTGAAGCATCTACAGAAGGTTCTCCTCTCATTTTTTCACCTTCCGATATTTTCGCCCAAAATGAGCCTAACTCCCTTTGTACATTGGGAGCCGCATGAGCCTTCCGCAAGAGATGGTCACGAACCGCAACTTCCTCTTGCATGAAATCAGACATATTATAATTATCGTCGTTGGTCATATTTTCCTCTTAAAATTACACCTTTTTCATATTAAAGCTACACCTTATTATATATAGGGTCCAAACATTATATATGGAAAGACTTTATCCTATTCCCTAAGGTCTATATCATCTATTTCTTTTCATTCTTAGATACGAACGAAAAACTAAATCGGGTATTCCCGTTTACCTTTATATAGTTCCCTTAAGGTTTTTAAAGCCTTCACGATATGCTTCTTCACCGTATTCGGACTGATGTCGAGAGCCTCAGCCACCTCGGCGTACTTCATTCGCTTGAGATAGCACATCTCCAAGATTTGGTCGGTAGGCGGAGAGAGGTGGCTCATCATCTCTTCCACCAACTTATCCTTTTCGTCGGAATAATCCGCATAAAATAGCTCTGCCGTATGCAAGTACTCCTCAGAATATTGGTGTTGCAAGACATGATGCCGCAAGAAATCGACCGCACGATTTCTGACCGATGTCATCAAATAAGCATTAATATGCTCCTCATGGAACGTCTCGATGTTTTTCCACAAAGTCACAAAAACATCGTTGAGAATATCCTTGGCAGACTCCTCGTCACCAACAATGTGCAAGGCATAGTAGTACAACCGAAGATAATTTTCGGTATATACCCTCTCAAACTTTTCTCGATATGAACCTTGCCTTTCTTGCATACCTATTCCCTCTTAATATTCGCTGCAAAATTAATAAAAATAATCTGCACAACCAAAATTTCAAAGATGATTATCTTAAAATTGTTGAATATAGGGATTTTCCCCACTACTTATAGGGATTCCACTCACTCATTTCATCCAAATAACTCGTACTTTTGCAGCAGAATCAAAATACTTCGACAAGTAAGAAGAGAATACTTCGACAAGTAGGAATCACAAACTAAACTCAGAAGATTATGAAAAGAATAGCATTTCTCTTGATGGCACTTTTGCTCATAGCCATGCCATCCTCGGCTCAGAACTACAAGAACAGCCGTTACTATGATAAGAAGTCTGGACATCTGAACTACAACCATCATGGGGATCAAAACGATACATACTTTGGATTCCGCATCGGTCCATCCTTCTCATACGTCAACTCAGATGATGCTCGTCTCGATGGTGGAGACTGGCAAACAGGTCTCAATGTAGGAGTTGTGGCAGGTATTCCACTCTCCGACTACCAGCCTATCTACTTGGAAGGCGGACTTTTCTATACAGAGAAAGGTGGAAAGAAAGACCTGACCACAGGCAAGAAGATGACATACGACCTCAACTATCTTGAGATTCCTGTAGTCTTCAAATATAAGTATCATATCGACCCTCAGTTCTCCATCCAACCATTCCTTGGCGGTTACTTCGCTGCTGGCGTGGGTGGAAAAATCAAAAATTTCGAGGAAAGAGAGGCAGAGAATTCCTTCTCTAAGCATAACTTCCAGCGTTTCGATGGTGGTCTTCGCTTGGGATGTGGCGTACAATATGATATGTTCTATGCCGACTTGACCTACGACATCGGTCTGGCCAACGTCTGCCACGACACATTCGACAAGTCACGCAATGGTGCCTTGCAGCTCAACTTCGGAGTCAACTTCTAGCAACCACAATTTTACTTTCAAATGATAACATTTCCTTGCCATTTTTCTAAAATGAGGCAAGGAAATGTGCTTTATCAGCCTTTCAGGTAATACCATCAAGCACTTTAATCGCTTTTATAAGATTCTTTAAAGTCTTTTATTTTGTAATGTCTTGATTTTAAAGTAACTTTGCAGCCGAAAATTACAAAAATAATATGAAAATAGGAATTATCGTTGCGATGGACAAGGAGTTCACGCAACTCAAGACATTGCTCAACGAGTCACAAACAGAACGCAGAAACTACAAGGATTTTGTCATCGGAAAGATCGGAAACAACGAGGTAGTGATGCAGCAATGCGGCATCGGCAAGGTGAATAGTGCCATCGGTGCAGTGGAAATGATTGACAATTATCACCCAGACCTGATTATCTCCTCGGGTGTTGCAGGTGGCGCAGACATCAACCTCAATGTGACCGAAGTGGTGGTTGCTACGGAATGTGTCTATCACGATACTTATTGTGGCGATGAATGCGAGTTCGGTCAAATCCTCGGCATGCCTGCCACTTTCAAGACTCCGAAAGAATATGTAGAGAAAGCTCTTGCCATCAATAACTTGCCAGAGAACAAGCATCCGCATATCCATGCGGGACAGATTGTAAGTGGTGAATGGTTTGTGGATAGCAAGGAGAAAATGCGTAGCATCCTGGAACATTTCCCTCACGCTATGGCTGTGGATATGGAGAGTTGCAGCATCGCTCAGACCTGCCATATCTACAAGACTCCTTTCATCTCCTTCCGTATCATCAGCGACGTGCCCCTGAAGGACACCAAGGCACAACAGTACTTTGACTTCTGGGCAAAGATGGCCGAAGGCTCATTCAATGTAACAAAGGCTTTTCTCGAAAGCCTATAAACAAACATTAAACATTATTGAAATGAATAAGATACCAAGTTTTACCATCAATCATAACAAATTGCTCCGTGGCATCTACGTTAGTCGTAAGGACGAAGTTGGCGGAGAAGTCGTAACCACTTTCGACATTCGCATGAAGGTACCTAACCAGGAGCCTTGTCTCCACAACGGTGCCATCCATACCATCGAGCATCTCGCCGCTACCTATCTTCGCAATGACGAGGAATGGAAAGACCGCATCATCTATTGGGGACCTATGGGATGTCTCACGGGAAATTATCTCCTGATTCGTGGCGACTACGAGAGCAAAGACATCGTGGAACTCATGAAACGCACCTTCCAATTCATAGCCGATTACGAGGGTGAGATTCCTGGACAAGCAGCCAAGGACTGTGGCAATTACTTGCTCCACGACCTCCCTATGGCAAAATACGAATCGAAGAAATACCTCGAAGAGGTTCTGAACGTCATCAAGAAGGAAAACCTAATATATCCTACACAGGACTAAAAAAAACATCCTACAAAAAAGGGATGTGCCATAAGTTGCACGCACGCCCTGAAAGGGCAAAAGCATTGATAACTAGTTGCTTTTGCCCTTTCAGGGCGACTTTTGTTTGTGTTGTCATTACCCAGGGCGTTGCCCTGGGCTTAGGGCTTTTGGGCTTTCAGCCCGTTCTCATTAGCTATAATTTGGACTTCTGGTAGGCCCTCATACATGAAATTACCATTTCAACCTGCCATACTTCTCCTTATACCATAGTTGCCAGCCGTTTACCAAATTCTGCCAAACAACGTATGCACCTGGGGCTACAGCTGCGAGAGGATTCAAGAATGTAAGGGTGAGCCAAATACCTACAATGGTATTCTTCTGCCCCAAAGCCTGACCAGCGCTGATGCTTGCATCATAATGCCTGCCCACCGCCTTACCTATCGCAAACTGAATGAGGCAAACGAACAAAGGCACTATGAGGAGCAATGCCAATATCCATCCCGAAACCTCGGCATGGAGGATATTCCTCACGGTCTCCCCCATCAATATCGTGAGATTGAAGCACCACATATAGAAGCCCAAGTCTTTCACACTCTTCACTTTTTCCACAAACTTAGGGAAGAACTTGCGACTCAACAGAGCTAAGAGCAGAGGTACAACCAAGACCGTGGTCACATTACGGAATACCATCGCACTCATCATCAAGAACGAAACATCAGCCCCCTTCTCTACCATCGGAAATAGACTCGGGATGATGACCATCGTAAAGATATTGGCTATCACCGTATAGGTGGTAAGCGAACCGATGCTACCCCCTAACTTTTCGGTTACCACAGCCACAGCAGCTGCAGTAGGACAAATGAAACAGATGAAAGCTCCCTCCAAGACGAGTTTTGCCTCATAGTTATTGCCAAACTCAAAGATGAGCACCACCATCATCAATGCCAAAGAAGTACGTATCAACTGAAGAATAAAATGCCAAGCCTTAGGTTTCATCTCCTTAATCTCTATCTTGCAGAAAGTAACATAGAGCAGAGCAAAGAGCACCACAGGCATCAAGTCAACCAACTTGGGACCCACGACCACACCAACAGGCTCCAAGAAAGAAACATTGGCAAATATCAGATAAACGACAGCTCCCAGCACCAACGAACATGGAAGCGAGAACTTCCGAAAGAATCTCCACAATCTCATATCAAATTAGGGTTTACAATGTACAACACATTATTAATTATATATCATTAAAAAAGAATCCCCTACGTGTCAACAGCCCAAGCCGCCGACAAGAGGGGATTTCTTGTGGATCCATTTATATTATCAAGCTATAGCTTAATCTTTATTACTGCGCTTGCGCTTCAAGTGGTCAAGCTCAATCTTGCGCATACGCATACTCTTAGGAGTTACCTCTACGTACTCATCCTCACGAATGTACTCCAAGCACTCCTCAAGGCTCATCACAGTCTTAGGAATGACACGAGCCTTGTCATCTGAACCAGAGGCACGCACGTTGGTCAACTGCTTAGCCTTGGTTACGTTGACTACCAAGTCGTTGTCGTGAACGTGCTCACCAACAACCTCACCGCCATAAACTTCCTCACCTGGGTCGATGAAGAACTTACCACGATCCTGAAGTTTGTCGATGGCATAAGCGAAGGCCGTACCTGTCTCCAAGGCAATCATGCTACCGTTAGAACGGCGGCTAATCTCACCCTTGTATGGCTGATACTCCTTGAAGCGGTGAGCCATGATAGCCTCGCCCTGAGAAGCAGTCAACACATTGGTACGAAGACCGATGATACCGCGAGAAGGAATATCAAACTCGATATCCACACGCTCGCCCATGTTCAACATAGAGGTCATATCGCCCTTACGACGAGTTACCATATCAATCATCTTAGAAGCGAACTCCTCAGGCACGTTGATGGTCAACTCCTCTACAGGCTCGCACTTCACACCGTCGATTTCCTTGTAGATAACTTGAGGCTGACCTACCTGAAGCTCATAACCCTCACGACGCATGGTCTCGATGAGCACAGAGAGGTGGAGCACACCACGGCCAGAGACAATCCACTTATCAGTGGTGTCCTCGTAAGGCTGAACACGAAGAGCGAGGTTCTTCTCCAACTCCTTGTTCAAACGCTCCTGGATGTGGCGAGAGGTGCAGAACTTACCCTCCTTGCCGAAGAAAGGAGAATCGTTGATAGTGAAGAGCATACTCATGGTAGGCTCATCGACAGCGATAGGTGGAAGTGGCTCTGGATTCTCGAAGTCACAGATGGTATCACCAATCTCAAACTTCTCCAAACCTATAACGGCACAGATGTCGCCAGAATCCACATGGTCGGTCTTCTTGTGACCCATACCCTCGAAAGTATGAAGTTCCTTAATCTTAGTCTTCTCCTGGGTACCATCACGATGGCAGATGGTAACATTCATGCCATCCTTCAATGTACCACGATGTACACGACCTACAGCGATACGACCGGTGTAAGAACTATAGTCGAGAGAAGTAATCAAGAGCTGAGGAGTACCCTCCAACTGCTTAGGAGCAGGGATAACCTCTATAATCTTATCGAGCAAATAGTCGATATTGTCAGTAGGCTTGTTGTAGTCCTCGCCCATCCAACCATTCTTAGCTGAACCATACACTACAGGGAAGTCAAGCTGATCCTCTGTAGCATTGAGGTCGCACATGAGGTCGAATACCATCTCATACACTTCCTCTGGACGGCAGTTAGGCTTGTCCACCTTATTGACAACAACGATAGGCTTCAGACCGAGTTGCAAAGCCTTCTGCAACACAAAACGAGTCTGAGGCATAGGACCCTCGAAAGCATCCACGAGCAGAAGACAACCATCCGCCATGTTGAGGACACGCTCCACCTCGCCACCGAAGTCAGAGTGTCCAGGAGTATCGAGGATATTGATTTTAGTACCTTTCCAATTGATAGACACATTCTTAGACAGAATGGTTATACCACGCTCACGCTCCAAGTCGTTGGAATCGAGCACTTCGCCGCTATTATCCTGGCCGTCACGGAACAGCTTACCAGCGAGCATCATCTTGTCAACCAAGGTAGTCTTACCATGGTCAACGTGTGCAATAACTGCAATGTTTCTAATGTCTTGCATTTCCTTTACCTTAAATACTTTATGAATTTGGGTGCAAAATTACAAAAAATATCGGAAAAATTTGCATAATTCATTGAAAAGTTGTAACTTTGCACCGCATTTTTAAAGAAACCGCCGTGAGGAAGGTCTTAGATGCACCATATCATTTTAAATTAAACATATAATTAAGTAACACAGCTATGTATTTAGACAAAGCAAAAAAAGAAGAGATCTTTAGCAAGTACGGAAAGTCTAACTCTGATACTGGTTCTGCTGAGAGCCAGATAGCATTGTTCTCATACCGTATTGCTCATTTGACGGAACATGTAAAGAAGAACCGTAAAGATTATACTACAACACGTTCTTTGACACAGCTTGTAGGTAAGCGTCGTGCATTGCTCGATTACTTGTATGATCGCGACATCAATCGCTATCGTGCTATCGTTAAGGCCCTCGGTCTTCGTAAGTAATCTAAAAGCAATTTGCTTAAAAGAAACAAAACCTCCCATCATTCGCAAGAGTGATGGGAGGTTTTTGTTTAGAAATCATCATCGTCATCAGCACTCGATTCCGAGTTCTTGAGCAATGAGCGCAAGTACTTCACTCTGATGCCATAGTTGAAACTTTGGGTCGTGCTAATACCTGCATAGTTGATTGCAACCAACTGCCCCTTATGGTTGACTACCGCAGAGCCACTACTTCCCGGCAATGACGGAATGGAGTACATGATTCGATCGGAAGCACGCTGACTAACCGACCCCATATTAAACTGAGCCTTGATACCATCCTTGGTCTGAGCCAGCTCAGGTCCACGATTGAAGCCTGTCATAAAAAGCTTATCGTTCTTGTCAGAACCGAAAAGCTTAGAAATACTTTCCATGAAAGAGTATTCTTCCAAAGGATCTTCATCAGGGACTTCAAAGATATACTTTCCTTCAGGAGTTTTCTTGTCTTTCAACTGAATGAGTGCCAAGTCGTGCTCCGTGTCAGATTTCAATACGACACAAGAAGAAAAATCAGAGCCACTAGTCACAAATGTATTATTGTAAGCGATGCTCACACGATTGTGATACTTGATCTCAGAATCGCTAGGTCTGATTTTGTCCAATCCATTATAGGTATCGGCATATTCCTCTCGCTCATTCTGCAAATAGTCACGATAAGCCTCTATCTTTCTGAAGTCCTCCATACTGTAGTCATCACTATAGTTGGCTTCATTATAGAGAGCCTGGGCAGCCTGTAGTTTTTCACCCAAATCATAGTATTCCTTGGCAACCTGTCGTTTCAGACTCTCAATGACCGCAGCTATCGACTTGTTGGTTTCCTTCTCGCTCTTCATGTTGGAAACGACATGGGCATTTGTAACAATCTGCCCTGTTTCAGAGACGAAGAAACCTGTTCCGAAACTTGTCATCACCCCAACAGAATCCTCATTTGTTGCCAAGCCTACCAAGTCGCCGTCCTCATCAAAGCCAGAGAAAAACAGTGAAGCCCCATTGGAAAGTTCCACCTCATAGTAACTCTGATTCTGAATCAAGACCACACCCGAAGCAGTATCCTCCTCAATAGAAGACTCAGACTTGTTGCCGCAAGAAGAAAAGATTGCGGCAACAAAAGTCAACAAAAAATAAATGTATTTATTCATATTCCAAACGATTTAAATAAAATAAAGGTCAAAAAATATAGATGCAAGTTATTTTTGAGTTTCTTCAAACATCATGCCATCGCGGAAGGTATAGGTCTTAGGTTTATCACCAGCTGTAAAATTACAATGGTTATCAGCATCATCCGACAAACTACATTTGACACCAGGCATAAACAATACAACAGCACCAGAATACCAACCCTTAACCTCTTTATTATTTTTAAAAAGACGCCTAGAATTACAATATATCCTGATAGGAGTAGGATTTATCTCTACAGTTTCTCCTCTATTCTTCTGTAAATTAAAACCGAGGTTTCTCGTTTCCTTAGTTACATTTACAATTCGTGTTTGGTCAATATACTTCATGGCACGCAAACTAATCTCATGTTCACCTAAAGGAAGCAACAGACTGCCAGGTTTACCATATTCAACATTGTCAACGAAGACCTTTGCATTGCCGACATTACATCCAACAATGACTTCCGTCGTAAGTGGACGCAAACGTACATTCTTTGCCTCTGTACCTTGTTGCAATTCAACAGAACCTGTTTCATCCCTATAGTTGTCAACATGTACCTTATAGGAAAAAGTACCAGGAGCATGTTTAAACTCCACAATTCCATCAGAAGGAATATCCTTGTTTACCCCATCAAAAGTAACCGTTCCTGATAAAACAGGAGAGATTTTAAACTGTGCTACACAAGTACCAGAATTATTAGCAGCCTCAACCTTATCCAATTCCAATTCGTATGTCTTGCCACTTTTAACACGGATGCCATAATTAGTCTTCATATCCAACTCAAAAGGTTGGAAATCTTTATGGCGAATACTGAGCCTATAAGCCGTATTGACCATATAAAGATAATAATTACCATCCTTATAGATGACATCTCCAACATGCTGCGACAAAACCGGGAACGTAAGCCCTTCTATATGCGGAGTCTTGATGATGAGAACCGCACACTGCTCATCATCAAAAACCTTAGGATACTTCATCGCATAATCATTGTCAGGATTTAGCTCACAATTCTTCACTACCAATTCCTGAGCTTGTATAAAGAGACCATCAACAAAGAATCTTGTCGGAAACAAATTTCCGACAAGACACAAAAGATTAAATGTAATAAAAAGAAATAACCTTTTATTCATATCCTACAAACAATTAGAGAGGAACCTTCCAACCAAACTTTACACCAAGTTGGATACCAATATCATGATTATTTAAACTCTTAGAGCCTTCAAATCCAAAAATAAACTTGTTGATATAAAAGAGTGCATCAAAACGCAACCCCCAATCCCAAGTATCTGTTGCCACAGAATGAGAATAATTGCCATTCATGTGAGAAGCCTTATGTCCTGTATAGTAATATGCTCCATAAGCACCACCCAAGAATTCCACATAATTACGCCCGTTTGAAGTAAAAGGAATGGTAACACCAGCTTGAACAGGAACTTGCAAGGTCAAAGGCATACCATCATGCTTGTCCTCTTCATTTTGCTCATCATAATATTTATCGAATGTAGATGAATACTTATTAGATGTATAACCTATACCAGCAGAGAAGCCTTCACGCAACGTAAAAATGCCAAAGATGTGCTGATTCCAAGCAAATTCCAACTGAAGAAGATAAGACTTAAAGGCATCTTCCATAAAGGTAGAACCAGAGAACATCACATCAAGATGATTTCTAAAATTAATTTCAGTCTTGGTTCTCAGTTCCTTATGCTTAATTGTCTTTCCCTTAAGCTTAGTAGCATTGGCACTAATGATTGCGTTATCACTAAAAACAGGGGCTTCACCGTTCACCTCTTCATAACCATCCGACGTGATACGATAAGTGTGTTTTCCCTCCGACAATTCAATACGGTTTCCCAACTCAGAAATCTTACCATAAGGCTCATTATCTATAAACAAAGTAGCATCCTGAACAGGATAGTTCAATGTCACGTAATGCATTTTCTGCTGCAACTCAATTTTTTCCGTATGGTTGATTTCTTCCTCCGTGAGAACGACCTGCCCTGATTTTCCCTCATAGCCAGGTGCCGAACAAGAATAAGTATAAGTACCAATAGGCTTGTCAATGGCAACAGCTCCATTGGCATCAAGAGAAACAGGCTGGCCATCAAAGGTTAGAGATGCCGTCTGAGGTTCAATATAGAATACAGCAGAACGCATCTTATTCTCCGTCTCCATTGTCAAACGATATGTACTCAAAGACTCTATATCAATGCCGTATTTTTCCAAGTTGACAACACCTTTTTTCTTACCATAAGTATAAGACAAGCGCTTGGTATTCTTCGGCACATAAACCTTATATTCATTAAAAGCATATTTGGTTTCACCAACAGCTTCGGTAAACTTAATGTTGCCAACACCAACCACATCAACAAGAATCAAGGCGCAATTTTCGTTAGTTGCATCCTTCACCTTGTTCTTTGAGGCCTCAGCATTCATAGGCTCCAATTTAAACTTCTTCACTTTCAAAGTTTGAGCACTCGCGCTGAGTATCACCAAGAACGCAGCACAAAAGAGTAATAAGAACTTTTTCATATCCAACAGGGTTTAATGTTAATTAATAATCAAAATCAGACAAACGGAACACTTCACCACCACCAGCAATGGTCTTACCATCGACTTCTAATGGCTGCCATGTCCTTACAAATATTTCAGGGTTATCCTCGTTTTTAAAGTTCCAAACCATGAACACGATACCATCGTCGTGATAAGAGCCCTTAGCCGACCCTGTCGTATAACCTTGTTTTACAGTAACACCATAAATGCCTGGTTCAGGAGAGGCCGAAACCTTAACGTCATCAAAAGTAACCTTAATGTATCTTACCTTGGCAAACTGAGCTCGCAAATTGGAGATATACTCATGCTTAGAACGCTTATAGAACTCCACCTTATCAGGCAACTTAACACCATCACGAGTCTGCTGCTTTACGACCTTACCAGTAATAATCAATGCGTCATCAGAAAATATCTGATTTAAGAACTGAATATCCTTTTGATTATAAGCTGTACGGAATCGTTCTACAAAATCTAGGATTAACTGACGTCTGCGCAAATCCGTGACATCCTCATTAGACTTCAGAATCTTCAAATACTGATTCTTAGCAATGGCAATATAAAAACTTACCATATTACCTTTCTTATTAAAAGTAAAGACAGCCTCTTGATAATCTTCCTCATTGAAGTTTTCATCCGTTGGACACATCATCAAAGGAATGTTGCGAATCTGGTAACCTGTACCCGTCTGAATGCAATTCTCAACTATTTCTTCATCAGTACAATTGAAAGGACAATTTTCCCACAGCATAGAAATGGAGCCTTGAACATCTTGAGAAATCCCCATGCCAGTAAAATTAATCGCCCTATTTGCCTCTTGAGCTGCATTAACTTCTGACAAGAAAGAAGACATCGTGCGTTCCATCTTACTTTTTACATATTCGTCAGTAATCCCTGCCCCTATTGTTACATTAACAGCAGCTTGTGAGAGCTGTGTCAAAAACAATAGCAATACTAATACATACTTTTTCATATATCCTAAGAACTAATTTTAGTAGTTTATTATTTCATGATAAACCAAATTCCTCCATAGCCAAGACCTTTATACCCATCCAAATTATCATACAGCATGGTATCAAGATCTAGCACTTTACCCTCGCTAGCGATAAACTTAAAATGTTTATCTACATTTTCCTTAGAAAACAACATTACATAGCAGTCTTGTTGCTTAGACATCGTTGACAGCTTGGCATAGTTGCTAGCATGTTCTTTCAAGAATTCTTGAATATCACTACTTTCTGATAGCGAAACAAATGCAGTCTCCTTGCTATTAAGGGTATAAGCAACAGAAGTTTCAGATGATTCATCTTCGGCTATAGTATCAGTACTTGCCACAGCATCCGAGTTAGCCTCTTCCCTAGCAGTACCCACATAGACATCATCCATTGGCTCAGTTTTTGACTCGAAAGAACTAGAAGTTTCAGAGTTTTTGGAGGATTCTTCCGAAGTTGAGCTCAAAGAATTCACTGTTACATCCACATCCTCATTATAAGTCATAATATTTTTTTTCTTGATATAGACGAACACTCGAAATAAATTGCCACGACGTGTCTTCACTTCCATGAAGTTATTCTCTATTCGAGCAACATAGCCCTTGATTTCTTCATTTTTCTTTCCTTGGCTTTTAACCCAATTATCAATCTCGACAAGCAACAAGGCTTTGGCATCCTCGTATGCCTGCTCCCAGTCCTTTGTCGTTGACTCGGCGTAAAGATACTTGGAATCTGCTTTGATTGAATTGATTTGTTTCATGGCTTCCTTAACTTCCTTGTCTTGTGCAAATCCTAGATTCACGAACAAGCATGCCATACAAAAAAGCAATAAATATCGTTTCATTCTAAAATTTCTTTTTCGGTCCTTTTTTATATTGTTCGTATAAGTTCTTCACATTATGAGTTGTGATAAAAGCATTCAGCTTTGCAGAAAACTCCAATGTCGGAATAGAAAGGAATGCCTTCGGAACTATTACAGACAGAATATGATTATATCCCAAGTCTTTATTTTCAGCTATAACCAAGACTTTGGTTCCATTGTCATATTCCGTTTCCACCGCCGTATATACAATTAATTTCTCCGCATGACAATAGTTGAGCCATTGTCTTAATGAAACCACATACTCCAACTTCTTAAATCCATAGATACTCTGTTCTATCTTTATTGGGTTATTGGCTTTTGTTAAGAGATGGAAAATATTTGTTGCTGTATAGTTGGTGTGTAAACTATCACAAATTAATTGATATTGATTAGCGGTATCCTTTTTGAAATAGCAACACGTATTCACATCAGGAAGTTCATAAAACTTCTTTGGTGCAGTCATATAGACACTATCTTTTAGCATAGTTGTCTTGCTAACTTCAAAATTTTCCGTATATGAAGGTGATTGAATAATTCTCTCATGCATAGTCTTCTCTATTTCTACCTGTGGCATTCCCAGTAACAGTTCATACTGCACTGGAAATGCAAGAGCAAGAAACGGAGCCTCACTTGCAGTTCTCTTCCAAGAGACTTCGTAGAATTTATTCTCCACCCTACTCACCGAGAACAATGAGTTTTCCTTTACCTTTCCGAAGTCAGCCACTTGCCCCTTGGTAAAATACACCTTGTCATCATTCAGTTTTTGTTGTAGAGACTGCTTGTCCTTCCAACAATACAACTCCAAGAAATAACGTTCCAAGAAATTATAGACCAAAGGATTCAAGTCCCTTTTCATCTGCGTATTAAACAATTTAACACCTAGATGATTGACAACATGGGCTGTATCATATTCAGCAATGATGTCTTTGCCAAAGACAGAACCAACCTTATAACAACCTTCTTTCAACGAATCAACTGGCTGAAAATTAATATCCTTGGCCAACTTACCAAGGAGCTGTGACGCAAAACTCGTTTGCTGAGCTGTTATTGTAGAAAGCCCAACAAACGAGAATGCCAATATTGCGATGATAAGTCTAACCATATTCATCTAACAATAAAATGATTACTACATGCCAATGATGATAGCACCCTTGGAATTGTTGACAGAGTTGTACCAAACACCCTGAATCAACTTACCATTTTTCCATTCGCCAATCACATAGTCGCCAGGCAAAGCTACACGACCTTTAGGGTCACGGCTGTCTATCAAATGTGAACTTGTATATCTCAAGGTACCTCTACCATTTGGCTGACCATTTTTCATTGGACCCGAGAAAGTACCATAGCCTAGTTTTCCTTTACTAGGTTTTGGGGCAACACGAACTGGATTCTTTGTTGCCTCAACTGCCACTGCGACAGTCGCTGTTTTTTCACCAGCCTTAGCTGTAATCACCGCAGTTCCAGCCTTGATTGCCTTGACCACACCAGTCGCAGAAACTGTAGCAACAGAAGCATTGGAAGTTTCCCAGGTCACAGGAGCCTTTGAGTAATCAGGAGTTTTAGTTGCTGACAGCTGTTGTGTTGCACCAACTTTCAAAGTTGCTGTTGCGGTATTGGTTGTCAAACCATCTACTTTCATTGAATCAACCAATCCACCTGTTCCATCACCACCAGAATCTTCACCACCAGGTTTCTCTTTCTGTGGCTTTATCGTATATTCACACACAGCCTTGATGCCATCAGCACCTTCCAACAAGACACGTACTTTACCTGTACCTTCCTTTTCGGCAGTTACTATACCATCAGAAGTTACCGACAAAGTCCCATCCTTACTTGCCTTCCAGGTCAGAGTACCCTCACAACCTTCAGGGTTTATTGTAGCATGAAGGGTATCCTTGTCGCCTACTACCAAAGTCTTCTCGGTATGATTGAGCACGATGTCCTTTGGTGTTGGAGACTTCGTCAATGCATAGATGCCATAACCACCGCCACCAAGAACGGCAAGAGCACCAACACCGATGGCTACATACAAAGGCCATTTTGGTTTATCATCCGGAATTTCCTGCAAGGTATTCTGCTTACAGCAAGGACAAGGAGGGGTTCCACCCAATACATCTATCGCAGGAAACTCAATCGTCTCATTGCCATCAGCTTTGGCGCAAGCGCCAAAGTTGATACATTTATATCTTACTACATCTTTTTTCTTTCCCATAATTCTAATATTTAAAAGATTACGTTTATCTATTATTGAAGTATATATAGTAATGTATATATATATAATAATGTATATTAGCTCAACAAGCTGCCGAAGTCGATGCCACCCACATTGCTAGGAGCTGCCTTCTTTGGCTGAACTGGCTGTTGGATAATCTCAAGAGCCTTCTTGGTCCACTCCACGAACTCCAAGAATTCAGATGAGCCTTGGTTGCCACCACACTCTGGCAATACTACTTGCCCCAACAACTGCTGTATCTTAGGAACCAAAGTTTGCTTACGAGTATTGATATTCATCAATGTTGTACCAGCTACATCCTCATACTTCTCCTTCAAGCTTTCGCCCAAGTCTTCGGTAAAGTCTGCGCTGTAACCTATCTCGATAAACTTAGCACCCAATGGTTTCAAGGACTCCAAGCCAAGCAGTGGGTCTTTGGAAACAATACCGAAGGCGGTACGACCCGTTCCATCCATCAAGTCACCATGCTTGATATAATCAATAGAGTAAGCAATAATGGCGTATGGCATATACAAAGCGCGTATCTCAGAGCCCTTCAATTCTGCCTGCAACTCCAACTTAGGATAATCATCACCCGTACCTTCCGAATGGAGTACGACACGCATCTGCTTGCCCTCAGTTCCATTGACCAAGAGATCATAACGTTCCTTGTAGAATGGAAGATACTTCAAGCAACGGATTGGGAAACAGTATGTGATAGCCTGGACAGTCATCTCATTCTGGCGAGTTCCATTCATATCCACGAACACCTGAATACCCGCATCAACAGAGTTCTTCAAGGCATCCTTCAACTTATTGGCAAACTTGGTCACCTTGTCGTTGCCCTCAACCTTTGGCAGATTGACAAGCACTATCTTACGATTGATGTTTAAGCCTTGCTGTGGCACAGGATTGTTCTCACCACCTACCGCACTCTGAAGTTCAGCCTCGTTCAACTGCAAGAACACACCACTCTCAATGATGACTTTCTTGGCAAACTCCTTCAAGGAATCCTCATCCGTATAACGTTCGCTCAACTGTTCGAGGATATTACGGTTGATAAGCTTGGTATTAGCCTCCACCAAGATGTCCTCATGAATTGCGATGGACTTCTGACGAACAACGGTATCCATCAAATCTGCCAACGAATCCTTGTCGATCGTAGCGTTCGCACGACTGAATGTTGCATCTGCACCAATCATATCCACGATACTAGCACGCAGTGCATCTGCCATGCCCTTCTGGTGTTTCTTATCCTTGATGACCTGCTCTGTAAAGTTCTTGACTCTCTGCTGATCGTAGAAACGGATAACTACCTTCTGCAAGTTACTCAAGCCATTGCCCTCGTCATTGCAACGGGCTGCAATCATAGACTCATTATACTCAATAGCCTCATTCAAGGTAGCCACAAAGATTTCGATGTCGCTGCGCAAGCCTGAGATCAAGTTGCTCACCTTAGCCAACAACTGTTGTGCAAACTCTGCGCCCAAGACCTCACAACGCTTCACCATCAACTTCTGCAAGATGGTAGAATGTTTGGTCAAGTACTTACCCTTCACCAATTTCTGGATCAAGACACCAGCAAAGTCCTTCTTGTTAGCCTCACGCATCTGAATAAGCTGGTCTGCCTGGCGACGAGAGTTCTGTGCCAAAGCCTCCATGTTCTTACGTTTCTTGGCAATCTCGTCTGCGATGCAATCTACCAACTGCAACATATTGTAAAGCGACAAGTCACCTACTTTCCACTGGTCGAAGATATATTGTTCGATGCGATTGCGGATTTCACGAGCATGATTGTCGCAAGCAGCCAACTTGTTCTCGTAGAATTGCTTGGCGCCACAATTGCGGAACAACTCATTGTAACCCTTCTCGCAAAGAGCCTCCAACTTAGCCAAAGGCTGATTCTCCTTCTCAGCAGTCATGCCCCATCTTGGGATGACACCCGCCCAATAAGGAGCGAAGGCACCAAACTTATTCTCCTCATCCTTCAAGATAGGAATCTCAAGCATCAAGTGCTTGTCGGTGATACGCCACTTCTCCTGCAAATCAGCACTAGCAGCAGCCGAGTTGAAGTCCTTGTTGGCAGGAGCATCACGATAGCCGAGGTCGTCGCTCCAGTTGCCATAACGCATCTGCAACAGAGCCTGGCGACCGAACGAGTAAGTAAAGTACTCTATGATTTCCTCCTCAGGAATAATGATACGTTTGAAGCCGAACGAACTTACCGATTTGGTGCGATAAGGAACAATCTGCCCCTTCTTCGCCTTCTCGTAGTATTCCATCGCCCAGTCTGCAATATTCTCAAAAGAATAGCTGCGCAAGAACTCCTGGGTATTGTCATTGACATCCAAGAAAATACGGCTATAAGTAAAGTCTGCGAGAATCTGTGGCAACTCATGATGAGACTCCACGAGATAACCATGCTCGTTGGCATTGCTATAGAGCATCAAGCCATCAGCCACCTTTCTCACCTTGTCCAGTTCCAATCTCTCATGGATGCCCGATACATCATAAGGATTGAAATTACCCGAAAGCAAGGCATTCAACTCTTGCAAGGCAGCATAGCCATTGGCATGATATTTACCGGCATCACTCTTTCCAGGAGGAGTAATCTCAGGAACCATCGCATTGACAACGATGGAAGTACCCGTTTTACCATCCATGGACAATGGCTCCTGGAATTGTGGCATCATACGAGTTTGGGAAATCACATCAATGATGGAGCCAGAGCCTGTGCCGCCAGCCAAACCAGTGAATATATAGATATTGGTACGCTCAGCATGAGTAATCTTGTTGACTCTGTCGTAAGCCCCCAGCAAGGCACTCTTGTATTTCTCCACACTAGAGCCGAAGAGAATACGACCCGCACGACGCTTTTGGGCAGCAGCCGCACCAACTTCACCGATGGTCTTAGCCATCACCTCACCATCACCAATCAGTCCCTTCAAACCAGGATAGTTCTTCGGATTAGCAAGGATAGACTTGATATCGACACCTTTGACGTTGACAAACTCATTGGCTGTAAACTGAGCATTCTTGCCCAACACATACCAAGTCTTGTCGCCAGCCATCATCTCCTCCGTACTAGAATCCACATAGAGGAAAGCGATAGGAAGCTTGGCACGTTCTTCGTCATTATACTCTTGATAAAGTCTCTTTCGAAAGGCTTTCAGTACCTTACCTCCAGTACCGCCCAAGCCGATAAGAATGTGATTTTCCTTCATATTATTTATGTTATTAGTTATTGTCTAAATATATGGTTACTGATTACTATCAATATACTGTTGGGATTCGGAATCAATATACCCCTAAATCCTCAAATGATTCATCGAAATTATAGGAGACAGGACGTTTCCTTGCACAAATGGCTATGACAACTGCCACGAGTGTTCCGCAAAGTGCCCACCAAAAGCGATGCCAAATATAGGAATTCAGACCGTCACGAAACACCTCCGCCATCGCATGAGGCAAGTTGGCTATATCCGTTCCCGCGAAATCACAAGTGTCAAAGAAAAGCCCCATCAGATGATTTTGGGAAACTACCTCATCCAAGATTTCTTGCGACTCACTCGTTGACACCACTCCAGACATACCATCCACCAGTTGTCCGATGTAAATTTCCATACCATCTACATATCCCTTGGCCTCTATGGCACCCACCATCATTGAGATTTGGATGACGAGAAGTGCAAAGAGCACCACTCCGGTAACATAAAATGGAATAGATTCTACTATGCCACGGTTAAACTGCCTGAGGGCAAAGAACAAAATGGCCATGATAGCCGCCGTGATGACCACGCCATAAAATATGCACATGAAAGCGGTCGTGAACAATTCAAAAAATATCATTTATTATTCGTTTTAGTTATTTAAAAGTTATCAAGCTAGAGTTATCAAGTGATTTTTACAAGTCTGAGGGTATTTAACATTTTTGGAGATAAGCCTTGGGAATATAAGCCGTGAAGACTGTTCCTACCCCATTAATGACGATACCCACACGAGCCTGTCCCTTGATGCGAAAGACGTGTCCTTCCAGTCCTGCGAACTTACCATCGATGATTCTGACCTTTTCATTATGAGAGAGCGGAATCTTGTCATCTGAGACAAAGAGTTTGTAATCATCGCGCACTGCATTCCATTTGATGAAGTAATCCATCTGTTTTTCGGGTATGACCAAAGGTTTGATGCCTTTCTTGCCTATTGCCTTTCCCTCCACATCCTTGTGAGGCACATAGTAATGGTGCAAGAAGTCGAGCGGTTTCTTACCGATATATTTTTTCAACTCAGCCTCCATCCCCTTCACAAACAAGAAGTTCGGAATCAAGGATTGCATCTTATGTACTCTCTTGCCCTTGACCATAAAGCATCTTTCTTGTTGCGGCAAGAACACCTCCATGCCTTTGGCTTCCAAGAAATCCTTCGCCTTGGACTCCTGTCCGTATGCAGCCCTCATTAAAAACCAAACCGCCTCTTCTACACAGGTGGCAGACGAAGCGGTCGAAGCATAATCGGGGGTCACCCCATTATGTATTTCACAGGGAGACACAGCGGCAATCTGATTGCCATTTTCAGGAGCAGAAGCCCCTATTTCTTGCCCTTTAAACAAAGCGGCAGTGTAATCTGATTTTTTCAAATATGAAGCTCTAGGCACTAATTACGTTTGCAAATATATAACAAATATCTGATAACACAAAATATTTTCTAACTTTTTTTATTTTTAACCTTAATAAATAATAGAATAAAACAGCGATACATTTCTGCAAACCTATCATATACAGTAGTATAAAAAGGTTTAAACGAAACGTATCGCTGATGAATAATTTATTAGTATATATGCAAAGAATTGCCTTAACACAAACGATTGCTTCAATAGCAGAGTTTCATGTTTTTAATCAATTGACTTGAAGAAACATCCCCAGGGGCAATAGGAAGTGTATCCTCAAAATTGTTCTCGTAGCCATTCATTTCTTCTTGTTTGGCAGGAGTCAAGGTTCCATCAACTGTTTCTACGCAAATAGAAGTTCCAAAGTGAATAACTGGTCTTTCCTCATCACCCGTCCAAGAAGCAAAACAATTGCCCTCAAATTCCTTCACCGCATCAGCAATCTTCATTCCTATCTTCATTGTCTTTCCATTCTTACTCTTGACGGTAATCTTATCGGAGAAAATGCGAATGGTTATGATTTGGTCGCTATCTCCATAGCCTTCAGCTGCTGCCACAAGTTCATTACCATTATACAACGAATACGTCATCAACTGGGTATCAGGATTCGTAGAGAGAACCATACGGGTATAAAGGTTCTCGCACTCTTTCGGGAGTTTCGACAATTTACCATTTAATTGCACGGCTCCATACCCTGTTTCTGTGAAGACACACTCAGGAATCTCTTTAGCAGCATCAGACATCTCTTTAGCTGTATCAGATACTTCCACCCCATCCACATTCTTGGATGAAGTCTTAGGGTTGCCACACGATGCCAACATGATTGCTAAAACCATGGTTGGCAATAATAGATAATTTTTACTCATAAGCCAAACTGATTACTTATAATAAGTGATATTACGTGATATGCATTCCCTAACAGGATTGCCATCCACCTCAAATTCACAAATACGTGAAGTCCAATTACCATGGGAGTCAAACTCATAGTCACTATACTTATAAACCGTCACGTTTTCCTCCGACATATCTGTTGCCGTAAAGACTTCCTTCACCAAGCGTCCTTTGCTATCATAGGTATAAACGGTTTCGTCCGTCTCTTCATCATAAACAGAAGTAATCTTTGAAACACGCCCTACGGAATCATAAGTGATAGACTTCGGAACCGTATAGTCATCATTCTTTTCACGATAGAAGGTAATGCGACCTTTCACATCACGTTTGAGACCTGTAATATTCTTCCATATACTGAATCCTGCATCATCACGGTATCCTACCCATCTGCCATTCGTATCAAATATTCGTTTATTTCTTGGTCCACCAGCATTCGACCATTCAATGCACGTATGCACCTTGCCCTTCAAATCAAAGCAAGCCAAGTCTTGCACAGGTTTAGCCTGTGTAGCAACTGTTTTTCTCACTGGGGTTGTCTTTTTTTTCACTTGTGCCGTCATGCTTACACTAGCAAGCAACAGCATGGAGAATATGACTCCTAGATTCCTTAAAAGTTTATTCATATACCCAAAAGTTTATAGTTTATAATTAAGTCAGGCCAATCATGGCTTTTACTTAAATCTTTAAATTACAAATGTTCCAACTTTTCAGTTTGCAGGATAATAAGTAATCGTCCTAGTCTCTACCCAAGAAGTACCATTGGTTCTTTTGGCAAGTCTCTTTGTCCAATTACCTTTAGCATCCTTAGCCTGAACGGTATAAGTAACCTTTATCGAAGAAGTTTTCTCCGTATTATAATCCTCTATTTTTGACAGTGTAGAGCTAACATTGCCATCAGCGCCATATACAAAAGTAGTCTCAATCGAGACTCCTGCATCCTCATAAGTATGCTTTGCCAACTTACCTTTGGCATTATAAGCGAAAGTATCTTCTCCACTACCAGGATTATGATAAGCGGTATAAAGTTCTCCACTGGTAATACGTCCCTTAGCATCTCTAGAACATTCGGAATAAAGTGCATTACCACCCATTTTCACAAAAGTTCCCCCATTCCACTTCAAGCAACGACCAGTCTGCGAGAAAAGAAGGACTTCCTTGTTTGCTCCATTAGAAAAGCCCTTATAAATGCAGCCTGCCTTGTGGTTCACCCAAGTGCATTGTTTTACCTTACCTTTCAAATCGAAGGCTGTCAAGTCCCCTTGTGCCTTCATCAACTTTGGCATCAACATAAGTACAAATACCAAAACCAAACGAATAATACTTCTCATAAAATTAATAGTTTTTTATCAAATAAATAAAGGTTTATTGTTAATTATTAAATCACGCCAATCATGATTTCTTCCACAAAACTTTGTACTAAGAGCCAAACTATATCTTTTCTATAGACATATTTGTATATAATACGGCTGCAAATATAAGTTTTTTTTTCCTAAACTCAAAACTTTTTAGAGAAAAAAGAAGAGAAACCTTTCCTTCTTCAAGAAAAAAGTACTAAATTTGCACCGAAACAAAACAAGCAAAGCATGATAAAGAGAAGATTACCCTTAGGCATACAGAACTTTGAGGAACTACGTACAGGCAACTACCTTTATGTAGATAAGACCGATATGGCCTGGGAAATAGCCAATGGCGACAAGTACAATTTTCTAAGCCGCCCTCGCCGTTTCGGCAAGTCCCTCCTAACGTCAACCCTGCAATGTTACTTTGAAGGGAAAAAAGAACTCTTCGAAGGACTCAAGATCATGGATTTAGAGAAAGACTGGGTCAAGAGACCTGTCATTCATTTCAGTATGAACCTGGGAGGTTCGGATGCAGAGACATTGAAAAGCTACCTTAGCAAGTCTCTCACTTATTATGAAACCGTATATGGCAAAGAAGATTCAGAAAAATCTTTAAGCGACCGCTTTACGGGCATCATACAAAGAGCCTACCAACAATCAGGAGTTCAAATCGCCGTATTAATAGATGAATACGATGCCCCTTTACAACATACATATGAAACTCCCCAACACGAATATTGCCGCTCCATATACCGTGATTTCTTCACAGGTTTAAAGGATTACGGCTATTGCATTAAGTGTGTATTCATCACTGGCATCACTAAGTTTACACAAATCAGTCTTTTTAGTGTGCTAAATACATTGACAAATATTAGCTTTTACAATGAATACGCTAGCATTTGTGGCTTAACTACCGAGGAGATAACGACTTATTTCAAACCAGAGCTAGAGAGACTTGCCAATAAACGTCATTGGAGCGTACCTCAAGCTATCACTGAACTGCAAAAGAAATATGATGGTTATCATTTCTCTGAAAGCTTAGTAGGTGTCCATAATCCTTTTAGCGTACTCAATGCCCTCAACGAGGGAAAACTAAAATCGTATTGGATGGCTACAGGAGCTAATGCCATGCTAATGAAAATCTTAAAGGATTTTGCTAAAAATGTGGCAACATTAGAAGGTTCTTTCATTGACATGGATTACCTGGAGACATCTGATGTCAATACTATAAATCCCAAATTATTCTTGTACCAAGCAGGTTACCTTACCATAAAAGGAACATTAGAAGATTGCTACATTCTTGGTTTTCCTAATGGAGAAGTAAAGAAAGCCTTATTTGACATGATACTGCCTATACTCCTGAAGAAACAACCTGCAGAAATGGATAATGCAATCCAAGAATTGAAGCAATATATGTTAGAAGGAGAAACAGATAGTGCCATGCTCTGTCTCAAACAACTCATCGCCAACACCCCCTATAGCACACAGAAGAAAGAGAAAATTGTCTTTGAGGAGCATTTCCGCTTCATCGTCAAGAACCTATTCTACATCTGTGGCCTTAAGGTCGAAGAAGAGAAGCAAGTGGCTGGTGGCAGAATTGATTTAGTTATAGAAACGTCAACCGTAATATATGTATTAGAACTGAAAATGTCAGACAATGGCGGTACGAATGCCGCAACCTCACAAATTGAAAACCGACATTATGCGGATGCTTATGCAGCAAGCAATAAAAAGGTCGTTCGACTAGCCTTGGTCTTTGATAAAGACAATCGGGGACTCATTGATTGGCAAGAAGTATAAAGGTAAAGTCTCGATTACTAAAAAAATGATTCCTTTGAAGGGCTAAAGTATCTCCTTCAAGGGAATCATTACAAACTCTCGCTCTTCCATCAACGGATGAGGTATCACCAAGTCTGGCTCATTGATTTTCAAGTCATCATACAGCAGAATATCAATATCAATGATCCTATCATGATACTCTCCATTGACTGATTTCAAAGTTCTTCCCATCTCCTTCTCTATCTCCTGTAACTTCTCCAACAGTTGACGAGGAGCCAATATCGTATCTACCAAAATGCAGGAATTGATAAAGTCATTGGGAGAAGAAAAGCCCCATGGCTTGGTCTCATAAAGAGCTGACTGGCGCTCGACAACGCCAACCAGCTCCTCTATTTTCTCTATAGCCTCACGGATATTACGCTTGCGATTTCCAAGGTTCGTCCCTAGGCTCAAATATACTTTGTGCATATATACCTTAATAATATATAGATGCTATGATTAGTCGTTCAATATCAGTAATGAATCACCGAAGCAACCAAACATATAACCATTTTTCACCGCCTTCTTATAGCACTCATAGACCAAGTCATAGCCACCGAAAGCACAAGTACTCATCATCAATGTTGACTCTGGGTGGTAGAAATTGGCAACCATACTGTCAGCCAATCCGAAATCGTATGGAGGAAAGATAAACTTGTTGGTCCAGCCATCAAATTCCTTCAAAAAGCCGTCAGTACCGACAGCTGTTTCCGTAGCCTTGACAACACTTGTACCTACTGCACAGACATGATGACCAGCACGCTTGGTTTCATTGACCAAGTCGCAGCACTCCTTACCGATGATCATCTGCTCAGAATCCATCTTATGCTTGGTCAAGTCCTCCACCTCAATCTCATGGAAATTGCCCAATCCACAATGCAAGGTAATGAATGCTGGATGAATACCACAAATCTCCATTTTCTTCATCAACTCACGTGAGAAGTGAAGACCTGTAGCTGGAGCTGTCACGGCACCTTCCTTATCTGCAAAGACACACTGGAAATCCTCCATGTCATCCTCTGTGGCATGATGATTCTCACGCTTGTCAATGATATAGCGAGGCAACGGAGCCTCACCAAGTGCAAACAAAGAACGCTTGAACACATCGTGATGCCCATCCTCATCGTATAGGAAGCGAAGTGTACGTCCACGACTCGTAGTATTGTCGATGACCTCAGCCACCATCTCATTTACGTCATCGAAAAACAGTTTGTTTCCGATACGAATCTTGCGAGCTGGCTCTACCAAGACATCCCAAAGGCGCATCTCTGCATTCAACTCACGAAGCAAGAATACCTCAATCTTGGCATCTGTTTTCTCCTTGGTACCATAAAGACGCGCAGGAAAGACCTTCGTATCATTGAACACAAAGGTATCACCTTCACCAAAGTAGTTGACGATGTCCTTAAACTCCAAGAATACTGGATTTCCATCAGCGTCCTTCAAGTCTTTGCCATTCTCGTCCTTCTTGTACATCTCTATTTTCTCTGACTTCTTGTGCAAGACCATGAGCCTAGACTCATCACGACGAGTCACCTCGAATGTACGTTCACCACTTGCCGTCTTGACAACACGCTTTGTCTTATGTGGATAGAGAGCAACCTGTGCCTCTGGCAATTTAAAATTAAACTGTGATAATTTCATGTTATATGGTTCTCCTTTCTATTATATCATTAATATTATATTCTACTTTGTTTCTTGCTCCGTTACTAAGTCCTGGGCATCCAGCCATTCCTGGAAATGATCGAAATCTATGCAGTTCTCAACCGAATAACTTCCAGCCTTCGTTCGTCTCAATGCTGTCAAGAAAGCACCGCTATCCAAAGCCCTTCCTATGTCACGAGCCAAAGAACGGATATAAGTTCCTTTGCCACATACCACTCGAATACGGGCTGTTTTCTGCTCGTCATCGTAGTCGGTAAGTTCGATTTCATCGACACGCACCGTCTTGGGTTTCAACTGCACATCTTCACCAGCCCTTCGCAAAGCATAAGAACGGTCACCATTCACCTTGACTGCACTATAGGTAGGCGGAACTTGCTGAATCTCACCTACAAATTGCTTAAGTGTTTCCTCCACCAACTGTCGAGTTATGTGCTTGGTAGGATAAGTATGATTGACCGTATGCTCCTTGTCATAGCTTGCTGTGGTAGCACCCAACTGAAGAGTAGCGGTATATTCCTTGGTATGGGTTTGCAGCTGCTCTATCTCCTTGGTTTTCTTGCCCGTGCAGAGCACCAATACGCCAGTGGCAAGAGGGTCGAGTGTACCTGCATGTCCTATTTTCACCTTGAAGCCGAGTTTCTTGCTGAGCAGATAGCGAACATGCGCCAAAGCCCCGAAGCTAGACATACGATAGGGTTTGTCGATGGCTATAATTTCTCCTTTTCTGAAATCCATATAATGATAAATGGGTTTATTGTATGAAATGGCATCTTGCCATTATTTGTCTGCTATGCTTTGTGTTTAGCAACACAAAGCTATGATGCCAACGATAGCACAATAGATGGCGAAATAAATGAGTTTGCACTTCTTCACCAAAGAAATCATCCACTTACAAGCGAAGCAACCACTGATGAAAGCTGCGATAAACCCGACGATGAGCGATGCCGTTGGAATCGGAGACTCCATGGCATGAGTAACTAGATATTCCTGCGAAGGCGCAAAGATGTGCTTGAAATCGAGCAATGCCTCACCCAAGATGGGTGGAATGACCATCAGGAACGAGAACTGCGCCAATGTTTTCTTGCTATTGCCAAGAAGCAAACCTGTGGCAATGGTTGAACCGGAGCGAGACAAACCTGGCAAAACTGCCACTGCCTGTGCGATACCTATGATAAACGCATGAAGTGGAGAGATGTGCTCTTTCTCCTTCGGATGATAGAAGTGAGTCAAAGTAAGCAAAGCCGCTGTGACAAGCAAGCAAACACCTACCACTCGAATCACCTCGCCAGCAAAGAGTGCCTCTATCTTGTCCTTGAAGCAGAGACCTACCACACCAACAGGAATCATAGAGATGAGGATGTTTAGAGCATACTTCTGCTCTTCATTCAGATGACCACTCCAAGAGAAAAGTCCCTTGAAAATCCAACTCACCTCTTTCCACAAGATAACGAGCGTACTCAGTACGGTTGCCACATGCACCACGATGTCAAAAGTAAGACCACCTGCCTCAGCCTCTGGACCGAGCAAAGCCTTACCTATCTCCAAATGGCCACTGCTGCTTACTGGCAAATATTCTGTGAGACCTTGAATGAGTCCCAAAATCAATGCTTGTATCCAATCCATCTTACTCGTCCTTCGGTTTTCTTATTACAGCATAAATGATTGATAGGAAACCTACCAATGTCACAGTAGGTGCCACCACAATGCGACGAGTACTAAAGATATCAGTATCAAAAGTATGCTCGTCAGAACCCGCTCCACTCATCAAGATGAAGCCCAGGATAACAATCGCCATACCGATACCCAACAAGATGAAGTTCATCTTGTCAAATGCCAAATTCTTTTTATCCATATTATATTTTATATAAATGTAAATACTATTGAATCATTCTATGTAAGGGATATTGAATCATTCTATGTAAACGCCATTGAATTCTTCACTCTTCGTTGCTCACGCTTCACTTATATTTTATAAAGGTCTCCTGCCTTCATCTTCAGGAACTTATTCACTGAGATGCTAGCACACAAAGACGTGATGATGATACCAAAGAGGAAAACAGCTCCACCTGTTATCGCCAATTCCTGCCAGCCCAATACAGTGAGCAACTCAGGCTCATTGAGATACCAAGCATAAATACATCCACCAAGGAAACCATCGGCAAGCAAAGCCGAGAGCAAGCCTATCAGTACTGCTCTTCGAATGAAAGGTCCACGTATAAAGTTCCAAGAGGCTCCCACTAACTTCATCGTATGAATCGAGAAGCGACGAGCATAAATGCCCAACCTAACCGTATTGTTAATCAAGGAGAACGAAATAAAGGTAAGCAAGGCTGCCACAATGAGCAATCCCAAACTTATCTTTGCCAAAGACTCGTTGACTTTCTCTATCAAATCATGCTGATAAGAAACTTCCGTTACCCTAGGATAAGCCTTCAACTCTTTGGATATCCATTTCAAAGAGTCGTTATTAGCATAATCTGCCCTCGTGGTTATCTCAATGGAAGGTTGGAAAGGATTGACACCTGCAAACTCGCTAGGATTTGCGCCCAAATCTTTGGTTGCTTCCTTGAGAGCTTGTTCCTTGGATATATAGTTCAAACTATTGACAAACGGACGCGATTTCAGTTTTTTACATATTTGCAAGGCCTCAGGATTGGTCATATCTTGCTCAAACATCACCGTTACCACCAAGTTCTGCTTGACATAAGACGACAAGTTTCGACCCATCAGGACCGAAAAGATGACAAAACCCAACAAAACCAGTACCATGGAGGTACTTATACATAGAGTTACCATTTGCAACCCACGATGATTGCTTGGCTTATAATTTTTCTTTCTCATTTCACAAAAGGGTATAATACACCAAATTTGTTGCAAAGTAACAAAAAAATAAGGACATAAACGAACCTTTAATAGTTATTAACTACATTTTTAGACTTTCATGTATGTTTTTGAGTCTTTTTGAGCATATAGAAAATATACTACAAGCAGATCTAAATGTCGTTATTCCTGGAGTTAAAACTTGATTCAAGGTAGTTATTTTTCAATTCAAAGACTTTGTTTCTATATTCTAAGTCTTTGTTTCTATATTCTAAGTCTTTGTTTGTAAATTCAAGGTTGCTGAACATAAACAGAACAAGGATGTAGAAAGAACTAGATAAGGATGTAGAAAGAACTAGATAAGGAAAGATAAAGAATTAGATAAAGAATTAGATAAAGAAAGATAAGATGCCGAATAAGGGAAGATAAGAAAAAGAATAGAACAGAAATACAAAAGGGCCGACCTCCCGGCCAGCCCTTTCTTATACAGAGTAAAATTCAAATAGGTATGACTTTAAATTTTACTTAAAATTCCATTAATTTCGGGGAAATAAATTTCCACCCGATTTACAACTTGGTAATGACACCCTTCTCAGAACTCTCCAAGAAATGAATGATATTCTGAATCTCTGGACCATCAGGTACCTGATCCTTGATCTGATTGATGGCATCGAAGAGAGATGTCTGACCATGGAATACCAAACGATAGGCATTAGCCACGTGCTTGCGCACCTTCTCGCCAATCTCGGCAGCCTCCATGATGATGCCGTTAGGACCGGCATACTTCACAGGCTTGCCACCTGCGATAATATAAGGAGGAACATCCTTAGAGAAGGTAGTACCCGCTTGAATCATTGCCAAGTCACCAACTCTAGTCTTGGCATTCTCTACAACAGATGTTGAGTAGATGACACCATTACCGATGACACAATCACCTGCAATCTTGGTACCATATCCGAACACGCAGCCATTTCCTATCACGGTATCGTGAGAGATGTGCGCACCTTCCATCAAGAAGTTCTTGTTGCCAAGTACGGTCTTGCCACCCTCGTAAGTACCACGGTTGATAACCACGTTCTCACGGATGGTGTTGTTGTCGCCGATGACCACAAAGCTGTTAGCACCCTTGAAGTTGAAATCCTGTGGAAGCGCACCAACGACAGCCCCCTGGAACACCTTGTTGCCATTGCCCATGCGAGTACCGTTCATGATGCTCACGAATGGGTAGATGATGCAGTTGTCACCGATTTCCACATCGTCCTCGATATAGACGAAAGGATATATCTTGCAGTTATCTCCTATCTTAGCCTTAGGAGAAACCTCTGCCTTTGGACTTATTATACTAGCCATAATAATCTAACATTTAACATTTAACACTTAACATTATTTGGCTCCTCCACCCAATGCATAGTAGAGGTTGACCACTGCCTGCATCTTGTAGAAATCGTCTGCCACCTTGGAGAGCTCTGCGTTCAAGAGATTGCTCTGAGCCGTGATGATATCCAAGTATGTAAGACCAGCCTGACTCTGCATAAACTCAGTGTTCTGTTCGAGCGAAGCCTTCAAAGCATCGATCTGCTTTGCCTCCAGCTCACCCTTCTTAGCAGAAGAGTTATAAAGTACCAAGGCATTACTTACCTCGCTACCAGCCTGGAGTACGGTGTTCTGCCAAGTGTTATAAGCTTGCTCATACTGAGCCTTGGCAACCTTCAGACCAGCTACAAGACGACCGTTCTGGAAAATAGGCTGAACCAAAGAACCGACTGCACTAAGCAACCACTTGCCTGGGTTGACAATTCCCATACCACTTGAGTTAGTAAAAGCACCTGTACCAGAGATGGTCAAAGATGGATAGAACTTGCTGCGAGCGGTCTCCACTGCATAGAAGCATTGCGCCAAGTTCATCTCGGCTGCATGTACATCAGCACGGTTATTGAGCAACTGCAAACCTACACCTGTGGAGAAATTAGCAGGAAGGCTCTGGTTCTCCAACTTACCACGAGCTATGGTGTGAGCTTGGTCGCCAATCAACAAACTCAAGGCGTTCTCTGTCTCACGAATCTGGCGCAACAAGTCCTCCTTCTGAGCCAATACAGAATAGTAGTTAGCCTCTGAAGACTTGACAGCAGTCTCGTGATAACCAGCCTTATACTGCTTGTAAGCCAACATCGTCTCCCAAGTTTCCTTGGTCAACTTCTCCATCTCGTTGATAATCTCCACTTGTTTATCGAGCATCAACAAAGAGTAATACATATTGGCGATGTTAGCCACCAAATTGGTCTGGACGGAAACCTGATAATCCTTCATCTGCAGGAGCGCCATCTGAGCACTACGCTTCTGGGAAAGCAAATTGCCAAAGAGATCAACACTCCAACTTGCATTGATAGGCAAGCTATAAGTCTTGGTGGCAGCGTTGCCATCCCAAGAAGAGAGCGTACCTTGTGGGGTAAAGCTGAAAGAAGGAATGAAGGCCAACTTAGCACACTTCAACTGATCCTCAGCCATCTTCACATTCAAGGCTGCATTGAGCAAGTTGACGTTATTATTCAAGCCTTTCTCTATCAAGCTCTGAAGCTGTGGGTCTGTGAATACGCTGCGCCAAGGGATATTGGCAAAAGAAGTAGTATCCTTCACCGCCAATGTATCCATGATAGAGGCAGAGTCACGAACGATGCCGCTGGTCTTCACATCAGGACGCTCATACTTTCCATAGAGAGTCTTGCAGCTGCTCAAAGAGAGCGCTGCGAGACCTAATATGATGATATTTATATTCTTTTTCATTGTCTATTCTTGATGTTTATGTCCTTATTTCTGAACTGGAGTTTGCGCAGCCTTCTTATTGTGAGCGGCACTGGCATACTGCTCCAACTCAACGACAGCCTCATCGTTCAACTCATCGTCGAAGGTGATAGGCTTCAACTTCTCCTGCAACCACTCGAACACTGCGAAGAGGGCTGGCACAACGAAGATCTGTGTCAAGGTACCAATCAACATACCACCTACTGCGGCAGCACCCAAGGTCTGGTTACCATACTTACCTACACCTGAAGCGAACATCAATGGCAACAAACCGATGATCATGGCCAAAGAGGTCATCAAGATAGGACGGAGACGAGCACCGGCACCCAAGATAGCTGAGTACTTGATAGCCATACCCGTACGGCGGCGCTCCAAGGCGAACTGCACAATCAAGATGGCGTTCTTTGCCAACAAACCGATCAACATAATCAACGAAATCTGCATATAGATATCGTTGGAGTGACCGAACAGGTTGGTGAAGATGAACGCACCAGCCAAACCGAATGGGATAGACAATACCACAGACAATGGCAAGATGTAACTCTCGTACTGAGCACTCAAAATCAAGTAAACGAATACGATACAGAGTGCGAAGATCAAACCTGTAGAGTTGCTGGACTCAGCCTCAGAACGTGTCAAACCAGAGTACTCGTAACCATAACCCTCTGGCAAAGTGTTCTTAGCCACTTCGGCAATAGCCTTCATACCATCACCCGTAGAGTAACCACTGTTAGGTGTGACAGATACATCCATAGAGGTAAACAAGTTGAAACGAGTGATATTGGATGGACCATACATCTTCTTCAATGTCACGAACTCACTTACTGGAGACATGGTGCCATCTGCACAACGAACATAGATCTTATTCAAATCGTCTGGACGCATACGATCCTCAGGACCTGCCTGAATCATGACACGGTAGAGTTTACCATAAGCATTGAAGTTGGATGCATAGAGACCACCGAGGTAACCCTGCATCACAGCGAGCACATTAGATGGAGAGATACCAGCCTGCTTGGTCTTGGATACATCCACATCCACCATATACTGAGGATAGTTAGGGTTGTACTGAGTCTGTGCTGTCTGAATCTCAGGACGAGCATTCAACTCCTTCAAGAACTTCTTCACATTGTCATAGAACTTGTTCAAGTCACCACCAGTCTTATCCTGCATAGTCATGGTGATACCACTCTGTACAGAGAAACCAGAGATCATAGGTGGAGCGAAGGCAAGAACCTGTGCATCCTTGATAGCAGCGGTCTGCTTATAAATCATACCCAAGACAGAGGTTGACTCCATAGGGTTGACAAACAGAGCCTCGATGCCACCGCCTGTACAAGCCATTTTGATACGATGGAAGAATCCACCTGGACGCTCCTCGAAAGGTTTCAACTTGATGATGACAGTACCCTGGTTGGAACCAGCACCACCGATGAAGCTATAACCCATGATGGCGTTACGAGTCTCGATGGCAGGGTTATCTGCAAGCATCTTATCCACCTGCTTCACAATAGCAGCCGTCTTCTCCTGAGAAGTACCAGGAGAAGTGGAGATACAGCAGAACAAAGTACCGGTATCCTCATCAGGAACCAAACCGGTCTTGGTGGTACCCATCAAGACTACGAGGGCTACGATACCAGCAACAATAACGCCAGCGGCAACAACACCATGATTGATGACCCACTTCACGCCACCTTTATACTTATTGGTAATCTTCTCGAACTGATAGTTGAATCCTGCGTGGAAACGATCCACGAAAGACATTTTCTTCTCGTCATGACCCTCTGCATGTGGCTTCAGCAACATCGCACAAAGCGCTGGTGACAAAGTCAACGCATTGATAGCGGAGATGACGATGGAGATAGCCATGGTAACACCGAACTCACGATAGAAGTAACCAGATGTACCACCGATGAATGACACAGGAACGAACACGGCTGACATCACCAAGGTAATGGAGATGATGGCACCAGAGATTTCGTTCATCGCATCGATAGATGCGGTAAGGGCGCTCTTATAACCCTGATCGAGCTTAGCGTGAACCGCCTCCACAACCACGATGGCATCATCGACCACAATGGCGATAGCCAACAAGAGGGCGGACAGCGTCAGCAAGTTGATGGAGAATCCGAAGATCCAGAGGAAGAGGAATGCACCAATCAACGCCACAGGAACGGCAATCATAGGGATCAACGTAGAACGGAAGTCCTGCAAGAAGATATACACCACGATGAACACCAATACCAAGGTGATGATCAAGGTGAACACAACCTCCTCGATAGATGCGAACAAGAACTCGGTAACATCCATCAGGATAACGTTCTTCAACCCTGGAGGATAACTCTTCTCCAATTCGTCGAGGGTTTTCTTCACGTCCGTTGCAATCTGGGTAGCGTTGGAACCAGCAATCTGCTGAACCATACCCATCACGGCTGGCTGACCATTGTTGAGCAAGTTGACATTGTACTGCAAACCACCCAACTCAATCTTGGCTACATCGCCAAGACGAAGAGTCTGACCAGAAGCATCGCTCTTAATCAAGATGTTCTCATACTCGATAGGAGTCTTCAAACGACCTTTATAACGCAAGGTATATTCATACTGCATATCAGTTGACTCACCGAAGCTACCAGGGGCAGCCTCGATATTCTGCTCAGCCAAGGCATTGGAGATGTCGGAAGGAACCAATCCATACTCCTTCATCTTCTCTGGCTTCAACCAGATACGCATAGAGTAGTTACGGGTAGAAGGGCTCTGCACATCACCCACACCATTGATACGCTTCAACTGAGGAATGACGTTGATCAAGGCGTAGTTGGTAACGAACTGGTCGTCGTAACGACCATCGTCGGTGGTCAGGGCAAACATGATTACGTTAGAGCTCTGACGCTTGGTAACGGTGACACCCACTTTGGTAACCTCGGCAGGAAGCAAAGCCTGTGCCTGAGACACACGGTTCTGCACATTGACCGCAGCCATATCAGGGTCGGAACCCTGCTTGAAATATACGGTGATACTAGCATAACCAGAGTTGGATGCGGACGAAGTCATGTAGGTCATGTTCTCCACACCATTGATACTCTCCTCCAAAGGAGCGATGACTGAGTTCAACACAGTCTGGGCATCCGCACCCGTATAGGTAGTGGATACAGAGATGGTAGGCGGCGCGATATTAGGATACTGCTCGATAGGCAGCGATACCAAGCCGATGAGACCCAGCAAGACGAAGAAGATGGAAATCACCGTCGAAAGTACCGGGCGCTTTATAAAGTTTGTAAATGACATAGTCTTTTTTAATTTATAATTTATAATGCATAATGTATAAATAGGCTTGCGCCCTTTTGCCAACACAGGCAGCTATACATTATTAATTATCAATTTTACATTATTAATTATACATTATTTCTTGCCGCTCATGGTAGTAGCGAACTCGTGAGCGTTGTCCTGAGTCTCAGCCAACTTAGCAGCCTCGGCAATCTTCTGGTTGTAACGCTCTACGGTGATAGGCTTGATCTGCTGACCATCGGTCAACTTGGTGATACCCTTCACTACGATGCGGTCGCCTACATGAAGACCCTCGGTAACGATGTAGTTCTTACCATCATCCTGTGGATTCACCTTGATCTCAGAATACTTCACCTTGTTGTCCTTGGTTACTACATAAACGAAGATCTTATCCTGAATCTGGGCGCAAGCCTCCTGAGGGATGACGATAGCTGAGTTCTGGTCGTTAGGAATAACAATCTGACCAGCGCCACCACTCTTCAACAACTTCTCTGGGTTAGCGAAATGAGCGATGAGAGATACGGCTCCTGTAGTAGCGTCGATGACACCACTCATCTTCACAACCTTTCCTGGGTTGTTATAGATAGAACCGTCTGCAAGTTGCAACTTAACAGCAGGGAAAGCAGCGATAGCTGCCTGGATGCTACCATTGGTCTTGCTCATGTTCAGTATCTGAGACTCTGACATAGAGAAGAATACCTCCATGGTGCTGATGTTAGAAACAGTTGTCAAAGCCTGACCTGATGCGCTAACCAAGGCACCCTCTTTGAAAGGAAGACTACCAACGACACCTGCTGATGGACTGGTAACAGTACACCAAGCCAACTGCTCACGAGCTGAAGCCAAAGCAGCCTCTGCCTGAGCTACCTGTGCCTGTGCAGTAGCAAAGCTGTTGGCAGCAGTAGAAAGTTCATACTGACCGATAAGGTTCTTCTCAAACAATTTCTTGTTGTTTGTATAAGTCAACTTAGCTGTATTCATCTGTGCCTTAGCTGTATTGACAGCGGCAGCACACTGACGAACGGCAGCCTGGTAAGTCTCACTGTCGATAGAGAACAAAGGCTGACCAGCAGATACGGTCTGACCTTCATGAACAAACACCTTAGTGATGAAACCTGAAACCTTTGGACGTACCTCTACATCCTGAATACCCTTGATGGTAGCAGGATAAGTAGTCTGCAAAGCGGCACTTGAAGTACCGATTGTCTCAACGGCGAACTCATCATCGCCGAAGTCAGGCAGACCGCCCTTGCTCTTGCTTCCACACGAAGTCAAAGTTGCGATAGCACAAACTGCTGCAACAAACAAAACGTTTTTAATTTTCATACCTATTTTTATATTATTATATTGATTATATCTTTATTCAACTACACCTTATTATATATAAAGGCTCACATGCCTCTCTCAAGCACTCTTCAAGTGCTCCTCAAGAACCCTCCTGAAGCCTCGCTGTAGAAAACTTCAAGAAATCTCCGAGTTTTTAACGGTGCAAAATTACTAATAATATAGCAAACAGAGCATTTGTCCCTTTGCTTTTTAACAAAAATTATTCAGTATTTAAAGTTTTCTTGTTAATTCATATAAAAAAGCTCATAGCATTATGCCATGAGCCCCATTTCCTTAGCTTTCTGCATGAGCAACTGCATCAAAGGCTCCCGCTCATTCGGCACCTTATTATCAAGCACAGCATCCTTGAGTGTTTGCTTCAACGTACCGACCTCACGACAAGGCTGCAAATGGAATATTTCCATGATTTCATTGCCATCAATGCAAGGTTGGAGGAGGCGTTTGTAATCACGCTCCTTCAAGTCAGCGAGTTTTTCCCTCACCATCTTGAAGTTATCCAAGAACTTTTGCTTACGTACATGATTCTTGCTGGTGATATCTGCCTCGCAGAGAGTCATCAAGTCATCAATATCATCTCCGGCATCATTCATCAAGCGACGTACTGCACTATCTGTCACCTCCTCATCGGCGATAACAATCGGGCGCATATGAAGCTCCACCAACTTCTGCACATACTTCATCTTGGCATCCATCGGGAGTTTCATTCTGCGGAACATCGAAGGAATCATCTTAGCCCCAATATTGTTATGATTGTGAAAAGTCCAACCGATGGCATTATCCCATCGTTTGCTCTTTGGCTTGCCGATATCATGGAGCAATGCCGCCCAACGAAGCCACAGATTGTCCGAATGCTTGCATACATTCTCCAAGACTTCCATCGTATGGTCATAATTATTCTTATGGGCTCGACCGTTGCGAGTCTCCACCTTGTCCAAGGCACAAAGCTCCGGCATGATCAAGTCGAGCAAACCCGTGTCTTTGAGATAGAAGAAACCACTACTAGGATGTTTTGACAACATGATTTTATTCATCTCGTCGGCAATGCGCTCCCCACTGATAATCTTCAGTCTGTCGGCGTTGCGAGATAGAGCCTCATACGTTTCAGGCTCTATCTGGAAATTCAACTGAGTAGCAAAACGCACACAACGCATCATGCGAAGAGGGTCATCGGAGAAAGTGATGTCAGGGTCAAGAGGCGTAGCTATGATGCCATCCTCCATATCATACACGCCATCAAAAGGATCGACCAATTCGCCAAATCTATCCTTGTTGAGGCAAACCGCCATGGCATTGATAGTGAAGTCACGGCGATTCTGGTCATCCTCCAATGTTCCGTCCTCGACTATCGGCTTACGAGAATCGCGATGATAGCTCTCCTTGCGAGCCCCCACGAACTCCACCTCCGTATCCTTATATTTTACCTGAGCTGTGCCAAAATTGCGGAACACAGAGAGGTGAGCCTTCTTGCCAAGTCTCTTTTTCAACTCGGAAGCCACCTGTATGCCACTACCCACCACTACGACATCAATGTCGTTGGAAGGACGTTCGAGGAACAAATCACGTACATAACCACCCACCACATAGCACTCCAGATGCAACGAGTCCGCCGCATCAGAAATCATGTGGAATATATCTTTGTCTAGTATTTGTGCCAGTTCGGCATTGGATAAATTTCTCATTCTTTTTTCTTTTCGGGGTGCAAAGTTACTGCAAAAATCTGATTAAGCGAAGAAAATGAGAAACTTTTTTCATTTTTGAGCGTGAAGATTTTATTTAAATCGAAGACAATACAAAATAAAAAAGCATTTTTTAATTATTATTGTTGAGATGCAGCGTAACTTATCGAAAGTTACTGCAAATAATGTAAAATACAAAATAATTATTTGGCTATTTCACAATAAATGCGTAAATTTGCAGCGATTTTCGAAAATATTATGGCAGATTTATCAAAAACAGAACAGCAGTTTAAGGATGTAATGGCAGAATGCCGCACACTTTTCCAGAAGAAGTTGCATGATTATGGAGCTTCTTGGAGAATCTTGCGTCCATCCTCCCTTACCGACCAACTATACATCAAGGCAAAACGTATCCGTTCCCTTGAAATCAAGAAAGAATCCTTGGTAGGCGAGGGCATTCGCCCTGAGTTCATCGCACTGATCAACTACGGCATCGTAGGCATCATCCAGTTGGAGAAAGGTTTTGTCGATGAGGTAGATATGAGCGCAGACGAAGCCATGGCTCTTTACGACCAACACGCCAAGGAAGCGTTGGAACTGATGCTAAAGAAGAACCATGACTACGATGAGGCATGGCGCTCCATGAGGGTAAGCAGTTACACCGACTTCATCCTAACCAAGATACAACGTGTCAAAGAAATTGAGGATATCCACGGAGAAACTTTGGTCTCGGAAGGAATCGATGCCAACTACATGGATATAATCAACTATTCGGTATTTGGAGCCATCAAACTAAAGGAACAGGAAAGTGAGTGCTAAGAATATCATAAAGAAACTAACAGTCAACATATGTAGATTGATTGTGGCGGTGACGTTCATCCTATCGGGATATGTCAAAGCCATCGATCCTCTTGGCACCCAATACAAGATTGCAGATTACGTCCAAGCTCTCGGAATGGCTGGCTACTTTTCCGACTGGATGACGCTGACCGCTTCCGTTGCATTATCCACGTTGGAGTTTTCCATAGGTATCTTCATGTTGTTTGGCATCAGAAGGAGACTGATTAGCAAAATAACACTTTTGGTTATGGGAGTCATGACCATCATCACCATTTGGATAGCTATCGCCAACCCCGTCAAGGACTGCGGATGCTTTGGAGACGCCATCAAGTTGACCAACTTGCAGACACTCGCCAAGAACATCATCCTCTTAGGTTGCGCCGTCATCCTATATAAGATGCCATTGCAGATAGTGAGAATCTTCTCCAAGACAACCCAATGGATAGTCATCAATTACACGATCATATTTGCTGTCGCATTGAGTTTGTGGAGTCTGTGGTATCTTCCCCTTTTCGATTTCCGCCCCTATCACATAGGAGCAAACATCAAGAAAGGGATGGAGATTCCAAAGGATGCCAAGCAACCACAATTCGAGACCACGTTCATATTGGAGAAGAATGGTGTACGCAAGGAGTTTACCATCGACAATTACCCCGATTCGACATGGAAATTCATTGACTCCAAGACCGTCCAAACCGAAGAAGGATATGTGCCTCCTATCCATGATTTCAGCATTGAAGATCGGAAAACGGGGGAAGACATCACCGAGGAAGTGCTGAATGACAAAGGATACACCTTCCTGCTCATCTCACCAACCCTTGCAAAAGCAGATGATGCCAACTTCGGCCCTATCGACCAGTTGGCAGAGTATGCGCAAGATCATGGCTATCGCTTTATCTGCCTGACGGCAAGCGACGACAAAGACATCGCCAGATGGCAAGACATCACGGGAGCGGAATATCCGTTCTATACGACGGATGCGACAACTCTCAAGACCATGATTAGAAGTAATCCGGGACTCATCTTGTTGCACGACGGAACTATCATCCAAAAATGGAGTCACAACGATTTGCCAAGCATGGACGACTTGACGCAACCATTGGAAGAGAGCCAGTTAGGCAAATTGCCTACGGATAGCATGGGGAAGAAAATTACGGAAATCGTATTGTGGTTTTTGTTGCCACTGATATTGCTGTCTATCGCCGACAGAATATGGGCATGGTCCACATGGCTAAGAGAAAAAGAAGATACAAACAAAATATTATCAACTTTTAAAAAGAAAAGAAAAATGAGAAAGAAAATTGTAGCAGGCAACTGGAAAATGAACATGAACCTGCAAGACGGTGTTGCTCTCGCTAAGGAAATCAACGAGGCATTGGTAGCTGACAAGCCAAACTGTGGCGTTATCATCTGCACTCCATTCATTCACTTGGCTTCTGTAGCTCAGGTATTGGATTCTGAGGTTGTAGGTCTCGGTGCTGAGAACTGCGCTGACAAGGCTAAGGGTGCTTACACCGGTGAAGTTTCTGCAGAGATGGTAAAAAGCACAGGTGCTCAATACGTTATCCTCGGTCACTCAGAGCGTCGCCAGTACTATGGTGAGACTGCAGAGATCTTGAAGGAGAAGGTAGAGTTGGCTTTGGCTAACGGCTTGAAGGTTATCTTCTGCTGCGGTGAGACACTTGAGGAGCGTGAGGCTAACAAGCAAAACGAGGTAGTAAAGGCTGAGTTGGAGGGTTCTGTATTCCACTTGAGCGCTGACGCTTGGAAGAACATCATCCTCGCTTACGAGCCAATCTGGGCTATCGGTACAGGTAAGACCGCTACTTCAGACCAGGCTGAGGAGATGTTGGCATACATCCGCTCTATCGTAGCAGAGAAGTATGGCAACGAGGCTGCTGAGGACACAACTATCCTCTACGGCGGTAGCTGCAAGGCTAGCAATGCTCCAGAGCTCTTCGCTAAGCCAAACATCGACGGTGGCTTGATCGGTGGTGCTTCTTTGAAGGCCGCTGACTTCAAGGGTATCATCGACGCTTGGAAGAAGTAATACATCGCAATATTGAGCCATGTCCATTTCTTGAAAAAAAGAACTGGGCATGGTTCTTTCATCATATCGCATTATTATCCACCAATAAAAGAATCTTATGAAACAATTCATCTTTCTTTTTGCCATCATGGTAGGCATCACGCTTTCAAGTAATGCCCAAACCTATTTGGAACACTTGCAGCAAAATACACCCGGATTGGGCAAAGTTACTGTTACCCAAAGCAAGGCTATCGATGAATTAGTCAATGGAAAAGCTATTCCACAGGATGTCAAGGACCCCAATGCCCCACATGACACCAAGCACAAAAACGACAATCAAAATCACACTACTAAAACTACACCTTCTAACAACCCAAGTAAAGCTTCCGAACCACAAAAGAAGCTGACACCTGACTCTGTGAAAAAGGCAGAGCATCATGAAGCTCAGGCTGAAAAGCCTACACAGCATGAAACAATTGTCAAAAAGACAGAAAACTCAAAAGAAGAAAATGAGACACCTGTAGTTGATATGCGCAAAAAAGTAATGCGCCAAAGCTACAAGGTTACAGGATATAGAGTACAAGCCTTTGCTGGTGGAAATTCAAGGAACGACCGATTGAAAGCCGAGCAAATAGGCAATGCCATCAAGATGAAATACCCAGACCAACCGGTGTATGTGCATTTCTATTCACCTCGTTGGATATGCCGCATTGGCAACTTCCGCAGTTTGGCAGAGGCACAGAAGATGCTTGCCAAGGTACGTGCGATGGGATACAAGCAGGCTTGCTTGGTTAAAGGGAAAATAACAGTTCAAAATTAAGATATGAATCCAGAAACAGAATTTCGTGAGGGTTTGGAAGAACTTGCCTCACACTACAAGGAGGTATTGAGTCTTTTGGGTGAAGACCCTGAGAGAGAAGGACTACAGAAAACTCCGATGCGTGTGGCAAAAGCCATGCAAATACTCACTAGAGGATATACGCAAGACCCTCACAAAGTGCTCACGGACGCTTTATTTGAGGAAAAATACGACCAAATGGTCATCGTCAAGGACATTGACTTTTTCTCGATGTGCGAACATCACATGCTTCCGTTCTACGGAAAGGCTCATGTCGCATATATTCCTAATGGAAAAATCACTGGACTTAGCAAAATCGCCAGAGTCGTAGATATCTATAGTCATCGCCTACAGGTTCAAGAGAGACTCACCCAGCAAATCAAGGATTGCATCCAAGAGACTTTGAAACCCCAAGGGGTAATGGTCGTCTTGGAAGCCAAGCACATGTGCATGCAGATGAGAGGTGTGGAGAAACAGAACTCCATCACGACAACCAGCGACTATAGCGGTGTCTTCAACTCGCTTAACACTCGGCAGGAGTTCATGAATTTGCTCCGTGGAGAGAGTAAGAGAATCTAATTTTAATGTTTAACATGATTACCAAAATGAAGTTTATATCATGGAATGTCAATGGTTTGCGTGCTTGCGTAGGCAAAGACTTCGAAAAACAGTTCAAGGAACTCGATGCTGACTTTTTCTGTCTGCAAGAGACCAAAATGCAAGAGGGACAGCTCGACTTGTCATTTGATGGTTATGAGAGTTATTGGAACTACGCCGAGAAGAAAGGGTATTCAGGCACGGCCATTTACACCAAGCACAAGCCTTTGGCTGTAAGCTACGGCATGGGAGTGGAAGAACACGACCACGAAGGCAGAATCATCACCTTGGAATATGAGAAATTCTTTCTCGTAACTGTCTATACCCCGAATTCTCAAAACGAACTGCGCCGTCTCGATTATCGCATGACATGGGAAACCGACTTCCGTAAATTCTTGAAAGGCTTGGATGCCAAGAAGCCTGTCATCGTCTGCGGAGACATGAATGTGGCGCACGAGGAAATCGACATCAAGAATCCGAAGACAAACCGTCGGAATGCCGGATTCACGGACGAAGAAAGGGAAAAGATGACAGAATTGCTCAATGATGGTTTCATCGACACTTTCAGATACAAATACCCAGAGCAAGTCACCTACTCTTGGTGGTCGTATCGTTTCAAGGCAAGGGAAAAGAACGCTGGATGGCGCATCGACTACTTCTTGGTATCGCAAAGACTGAAAGACCAGATTGAAGACGCCAAGATTCATACCGAGATCATGGGCAGCGACCATTGTCCTGTGGAAGTCGATTTGAATCTATAATCCAAGCAATTCTCTACAAAAAAGGAAATATTGCCAAATCGAGTAGTAGGTAAACACTAATCATAGGTGTTTATCTCCTACTTTCGTAATCGGCGGCCGCGGGGAAAGCCAAATTGCGGATTCTAGGAGATTTCGATAATTTTGCTTTCACCATATTTTCTTGATACCCAAATCTCATGGTCATTCCTAATACTGACATCATAATATTCAGTGGGAACCACTAGATTTCCCCTTCTATCCAATACTCCAAACAAGAAATTTTTCGTTCCTATGCAACAGACGGCATAATCACCCTTAAAATGTCCGATTCTGGCATAGACCGGACGTAAGATAATATCTTTACCTACCCTGAGACCCCATCTGTTGTTTTGCTCAAAAGGCTCCACATTCTTCAGATACTCCTTCACCTGACTTGCCGTCATGTGGGTCCTTGCCGTATTCGCCTTCTTCACCATCACCATCTTGTCTTCCACTGCCACGATGTTGCCCAACTTCTTCACATAAGATGGTATGGCACCCTTGCCTTCCCTCAGTCCACTAAACATAGCCTCCCAGTTGCGTGGTTTGTCGGGCAAGCCAAACTTGCGGTAGTTGCCCACATTGTCAATGATCATACACACCTTGTCCTTGTCAGCCTTGTTGATGCGCAGTCCACGCCCCACCATCTGTAGGTACTTGGCGAGCGACAAGGTAGGACGAGCCATCTGGATAAACTCTACGTCGGGACAGTCAAACCCCTCGTCGAAGAGATTGACATTGACCAAGCAGTCGATTTCTCCATTCCGAAAAGCCTCCACCATTTGCTTACGTGTCTTGGCAGAAGTCTTGCTGTCCAAAGCCACACTCTTGATGCCAAGTAGGTTATAACTTTCAGCGATAGCCTTGGCATGTGCGATGTCGATGGCATACACGATGCCTTTCTTGCCATCGGCATACTCTCTTACGCTGTCATACAGACGTTGGATGGTCTGCGGTACATTCAGTTTCTCATCCATCTCCTTGATGGCATAGTCACCGTCACTGCCACGTCCCTTCAGCAAGTTGACCGTCAACTGGTCGGGCGAGAACTTGCCCACCACCACATAGTCGTAGGGGGACAGGTAGCCACGCAGGATAAAGTCGTTGGTACATGGCGACACCAGCAAACGCTCAAACATCTTGGTAAAAGACTTCTTGTTCATGCGGCAAGGCGTGGCAGTCATGCCAAGCTTCAGGGCAAGGCGATGATGCTCAAACACATTCTGGTAAGAGTCCGCTATCGCATGATGCGCCTCATCGACCACAATCATTCCCGGCTCCTGACTCATTTTGTCCAAGTTGAGATTGAGCCATTGTATCGACATCACTCGTACCCTCACCTTCGCCTTCAACACCTCGTCCTTCTCGCCATAGTCTAGGAAAAATCGTTCGAGGGTTACTTGCATTTGTTCCACGAGTTCACGACGATGTGCTATAATCCATACCTCACCCTCGTCATGATTGTCAAGAAACCATTTCACGGTCGCTGCCATTACGTACGTCTTGCCAGTGCCCGTCGGCATCTGCACCAACACGGAGTTGCCTCTCCTCACCTTTTTCCCTTTTACTTTAATAGTATCGAAATTAGGGGCAGAAAGCACGTTGATGATGTCCGCCAGCATCTCTTTTTGATAATCGTATAGTTTAATCTTTTTCATCGAATTAATAATGTAGGAAGATTTTCACGTAGGCAAAAACTAATCTCTTGGTATCCCGAGCCAAGTAAATAAAGGATAAATGACATGTTCTAAAATCCAAGTTATCATATAGTATTCACAATTCAACACTCAACATTCAACACTCAACATTGTTAGAAAGTATCTCCACCATTCTTTTCTCAAAAACTTCCAAGGTAAACTCTCTCTCGATTTTTTCTCTTCCCGCCATACCCATCTTGCGGCGCAAGTTGGTATCAGTAAGAAGAGTTTCTAGCTTATCCGCTATTTCATGAGCTTCGGGACGGAAAGTATTGAGCATAATAGGCAGTTTGCCACCAAGTAAATAACCAGTCACACCATCTTCCACCTGAGCACTCACACCACCCACATTGCTTGCCACGACAGGCAAGCCAAACTGCATGGCTTCGAGAATCGAAACTGGCAATGCCTCTGTATAAGACGGCAGGACAAAGATGTCGGCATCACTAAAGAACGCATACTTTTCATCACCATATTTTGGTCCGTGATAGATACAGCAATCATTCAATCCATTCATCGTGAGGGCCGTGTCAAACTCATCGCCAGTCATCTCCTTGGTCAAGCCACCCACAAAGTCAACTTGATATTTTACGCCCTTGTCCTTCAATATCTTCAAGGCTGCAAGAAACTCCATGATGCCCTTGGTCTTCATGATATTGGTGAGCCAAAGAATATGAGGAGTGCCATTCTCGGTCGGCGATTTAGCGACAGCATTGGCCTTGGACTTAGAGACGATACAATCCGTAGCCAAGTTTATTTCTGGTATGGCATTCGGACAAACAAAGACATCCTCCCTCTTCACGTATTTCTTAACATCCCCATAAAGAGCATCTGCAAGCAAAATGAGTTTTACATTTTTAAAATACCTGCGATAGAGCCAATTGTCAAGCTTATGGTTCTGCCGAGTAGCCACACCTTTGTTATGGAAGTGCATCACAATCCTTTGCCCCATGAGCTTGAGCATCATCACCGTGATAAAATCCTTATAGAATGGAGCACCGGCCGAATTGGGAGTGATATACACTAAGTCGGGCTTCACCTCCTTGACTACCTTTCGTATCTCCCATAGTTTTCGGAAGATTCCCTTCACCTTATGCCATCCCCCTTTGCCGATGTCTTCCAGCCGTGTAGCCACAGCCATATTGACATAATGGCAGTCGAAGGAGTCATTTATCAATTTTGAATCGTGTATGAATTGCCCCACCATGGCAGCCCCATGCACAGGTGGCGGCATGTGCATGATAAAAAGTATCTTTGGTTTCATAATATTTTCGTTAAGTTTTAATAAGATTTCTTATTTTCAGCATACTGAGTCATCGGTGCCATTCCCTCCATTTCAACAACTTGCATAATCCCCACCAAGTCACAGGCATCCATTTGGCAAGATCCATCAGCTTGCCTATGACATCCTTGGTGAAATATTTACCATATTTCTGAGCCTCTTGACGAGCAAGAGAAGTCCTACCCGAAAGCAATTGGCAGTAAACAAGGTTACGAGCGATGGCACCTTGCGCCACTCGATAGCCCTCATTGTTTTTCAGAGAAGGGCATTTTTCAACCAACCTTTTCTCCCATTTAGACACGGTCGGTGCATTGTCCCATCTTCGTTTCATTCTCTTAATCCAGTCCTCACGTGAAGTAACAGTCTGTGCGCCACATCCCATGAACAGCACTTCGGGTATCAATCCCCATTTGCCAAACAAGGCAGAATATCCCCAAAATTCCAAGTCTTCGGTGATGCGCAAATCCTCACGCATACCTCCAGTGGTCTTCACCACATCCGTTCGCATCATGGCACCACCAGGACAAATGTGCATACGATTGCCCCAAAAGCGAAAGAAGTCGTTGATTACGTAGCCATCTTCATATAAGACGGCCTCGTCAGCTTGCAATCCATCCTCAGAAATCATAGGCGACACATGAACTCCCGATATGGTATCAACTTGTTGCAACACGCTCACTCCTATACATTCTTCATGCTTGTCCAAGAACGCCACCGTTCGCATAAAGAACCCAGGTTTCCAATAGTCATCGGCATCGATAAACGCAAGATAACGCCCTTGTGCCATCTCTATCGCTCGGTTGCGAGCCTTCGAAGGACCAGCATTCTGCTGCCTCATCAACACTATTCTACCACCCGAATTCTTCACAACCTCCGACTCCTGATATTGCCGGATTACATCCACTGAATTGTCCGTACTCCCATCATCCACCAAGATAATCTCATAAGAGAATCCTCCCTTTTGCGAAATAATGGAATCAAGACACTTATGAATAAAAACACCTGCGTTATAAACAGGTATCACTACAGATATATCTATCATAAAATATTTATTTGCCAATCAATAACTTTGACATAAGCCTCGACAAGCCAAATACTTTTGCCATGGCAAGCGAGGCATAGGTAACACATATCGTTAATACCGAAGCTACAGCCAACATCAGGAACCATTGCGTATGGGAGTCTATGTCATCTCCCAAGCCATAGAGTTTCAAACCAAGAAAGAAGAAATAATGTAACAGATATATTGGCAACGTGTTGCGACCTATCATTGACAGTTGTCTGCCACCCCAAGTCTTATCTGAAAAAAAATCATGGTAAAAATAGCAAAAACGATAAAGCAAGAACACACCCAGTAATCCTTGCACACAACCATAATAAAATCCACCACCATGATAGAAGAGACTTCCGACAAAAGTCACAACCACAAGAGCCACAAGCCATTCATTCTCTACGAGTCGATGGTATTGCTCCTCAAAATGACGGCACACCATGCCCAAAAGATAAAACGGAAAATACATGGCAATCAATCTTAACGAAAACCAATTTGCCAATACGGCACCATTGTGGTTCCAGTCCCAATTCTTCAATGCCACAAGTGCTATGGCTACTGGAACCAATGCCATCAGTATCCATTTTTCCTTTTTGCTTTCGTCCAAAGAAAAGCCCTTCATCCCAACCACCGTTATCCAATGAATCAAGTTGATGAGAAATAGAACAAAAGTGAACCAGTAGCCGAATTTATACTCGCCCAAGGCACAATAGCCGAGTTCATCCATGTTTCCCCAATATAAAAACACATATATCAGGAACATGGCAATAGTCGGCAGCAGCATAGTTTTAAGACGCTTCCGAATCGCCCCCCCCGAAATGCCAATATGCGTAAACCAACCACTGACAAAGAAAAACCCTGGCAACATCAATATGCCGAATATATCGCTTAGCCAAAAGCCATTCTTACACCCTAAGCAGAACTCTCCGCAAGTGTGGCAGAACACCACCATCAGCATCACCATGCCGCGAAGACAATCTAAATATCCTAAACGTTTAGTCATTTTCTAAGTTTACAAGTTTATAAACCACATAAGCATACAAGAGGCTGGCTCCTATCGCAATCCCGAACAACAAAATGGGGGGGGGTATTGCCAGCATATTTCAGCACCAAGTCAAAGCAAAAGGCATGAGCCAAATAAATTTGCAAACTCAATTTGCCCACCCACTTTATGCACATCGATATTTTCATTTTATCGGTAAGCCATTCCAAACATCCGCAAAAATAGCAGAAAGCAGGTATAATGAATAGAAATATAAGATATCGGTAAGTTCGACTGTCAAAAAAGCGTATATCTTCTGCGACAAGCCATGTCAGCAGCACAACCAACAAAAGCGAAATCAGCAAATACCGATATCCCACTATCCACTTGGCAGAACAATACAGTACCATTCCAAAGACAAAAGCGGGAAAACGTTCTATCGCCCAATCAACAGGCCATAGAAATGACAGATTAACAGCTTTTGCCAAGAAGCACACAGGAATAATTACCAACAGCACTTTTGTTTTCCATCTCTGTACAAACGGCATGATAAAAGGAGCCAACAAGTAAAACAACACAATTGCCGTGATATACCATTGGTTCATGCTCAGAGGCATCATGACGAATAATCTTCTTGGCATCTCCACATTGTTAGAAGACAAAGCAAGGGCGCAACTTACGCACCCAAATATCAAGCAAGAAGGCAACAATCGTTTTATTCTATGAATATAGAAATCCTTTTTGGAATTTTTCATCAAAGAATGAGCGATTCCAAAACCAGATACCACAAGAAACACATCCACGCCCCAATGTCCACAGGCATGGAAGAAGTCAAAGAATTGCCCTTCCAAAAAATTCTGATGAAACAGCATGATACATATCATGGCCATTCCCATGATATACAATCTATGTTTGGAAAAATAAGTTTGAAAATCTTGATTAAACATTTATCTTATGAGTCCACTTGAAAAAGT
>DKCU01000141.1:9393-38307 GCA_002451555.1 Candidatus Segatella albertsiae | reverse complement strand
TTCTGGGCAAACAAGGAGAACGGACAGAGCCAGCACACCTGGGCGAGAGCCTTGGGATGGTATGTGATGGCGATGACTGAGTGCCTCGATGCAATGCCTGAGGACTACGCTCGCCGTGGCGAGGTTATCGAACTGCTCAACAAGGCGATGAAGAGCGTAGTAAAGTACCAGGACAAGAAGACGGGCGTATGGTATGACGTGATGGACGTGAAAGATCCTCGCAACTATCTGGAGAGTACCGCTTCCAGTATGTTCGCCTATGTGCTTCTGAAGGGTTATCGCAAGGGATACCTCTCTGCAGAATACCGCGATGCTGGCATCAAGGCATATAAGGGCATTCTTAAAGAATTCATCCAGGTGAATCCAGACAAGACCATCAGCCTCACCAAGTGCTGTAGCGTCAGCGGCTTGGGTCCTGGCGACGGTCCATACGTGAAGAAGCCTAACTACAAGCGTGACGGCAGCTTCGAATATTACATGAGCGAGCCTATCCGTGACAATGATGCCAAGGGTGTCGGTCCATTCATCTGGGCAAGTTTGGAAATGGAACAGCAAGGTTTGAAAGCGGAGTAAAAGTTTGTTTTTTACAAGATGACAGAAAAAAGTTTAATCTTTAAAAATAAATAAGCAGGCGAAAAAGGACATCAAAACGTTCTTTTTCGCCTTTTTCTATTCTTTTTCGCATATTCACAGAAATTTAATGCAAAATTTGAAACAACCAATTCATTTTTTTACTATCTTTGCGGTGTGATAGGACAACCACTCATGTAGAGGTTGTTAAAACACAGAGTTAATTAACTATATTACTAATTATTAAACCGTTATGTTTATGAACAAAATTTTACGCTATTCATTTATCGTGCTGTTGGCACTCGTATGTGGGGGGCTGAACGCGCAAGAGGTCACATTGGACTTCACTGACAATACTGTTTGGAATCTACCAGACGGTAACAAAAATGCTGCAAAAGATGCTGCAGAGTTCTCTAATGGTTCATACACCATTACAGTAGCGGCACCTACTGCATACTATTGGTTAAGTTCAAATTCAGCATTATTATATGGTAAAAGTGGAGCAACGATTACATTGCCTAAATTCAACTTTGAAGTTGAAAGAATAGACATTGTAAGTCCAGAAGGTGGTTCAGGCAAAACAACTCGAAACATTTATGTTGGAGAAACAGCCGTTAGTACACAAACAACCGGTGCAAAAGGAACGAAACAATACAAGATTGCAGCAATCAACCAAGCAGCAAATACCGTATATACAATTAAGGTAACAAATGCTAACAACGACCAAATACAAAAGATTTTGATTTGGAAGAAGGGAACAGCAGGTACAGTTGAAACACCTAAGGCTGACAACATTGCTGCTTTCAAGGCTATCGGTGTAGGCAACAAAGCCATCTTGACTTTGAAAGATGCCCAGGTTCAGTATGTCAATGGTACTGACGATATATATGTTGTTGATGCTACTGGTGGCATTGACATCTACAAAGCAGAAGGTCTTACATATACAGCTGGACAGATTCTCAACGGTACTATCACAGCGACATACGATGAATTCAAGGCTCTTCCTGAATTAACAAACATTGAAGAAAATAAACTGACAGCTACAGATGGAACCATCGAGCCTATAGAAATGACCGTTGAAGAAGCTGCAAAGGCAGAGAATGTATGCAAGTTAGTTACTGTAAAGGACATCAAACTTGTAGAATTAGCTTCTGGTGATTATAAGAATTACTATAGTGATGAAGCCAAGACCTTACAGATTTATGACAAGTTCAAATTGGGATATACACCAAATACAGAATCCGCTATGAATTATACAGGTATCTTAATCCCATACAACACTCAGATAGAACTTGCTCCTACAGTAGCTCCAACTACAGGCATCAATAACATCACAACTGATGCTGCCTCAATCAATGCTCCTGCTTACAACCTCGCAGGTCAGAAGGTATCAGCATCTTACAAGGGTGTAGTCATCAAGGCTGGCAAGAAGTACATTCAGAAGTAAGCAAAACGAGAAGTCTCTTCTGAGAGACAATCGTCAGAATATCAAAGGTTAAACATCAATCCCTGTTTCCGTCGTCCCAGACAGAAGCAGGGATTTTTCTATACAACTCATGCTATTCAAAAACGGAAAAAGTTTTTCAACCGCACAAATAAAACTTTTTATAACAAAAACTTTGTGATTTCATATTTTTTGCTTAACTTCGCAGCAAAATTGGAAAAACGACTTATGGAAAAGATAAAAAGACTGCCTACTGGCGTTTGTCAGTTTAGAACCATAGCAGAAGAAAAGTTATATTATGTTGACAAGACCATGTTCTTGCCAAAGATGGAACAGGTATCCGACTTCTTGTTCTTTATCCGTCCACGCCGATTTGGCAAGAGCCTTTTACTTTCAATGGTAGCAGACTATTATGACTGTGAGAATCCAATGAATACAGATGAGGAGTTTAAGGACACTTGGATTGGCGAGCACCCTACAGAATCAAAGGGAAAATACCAAGTACTCGCATTAGACTTTTCACAGATTGGTGGTTCGGCAGACACTATCGCAAATGATTTCAAGACCTACTTCAATATTAAGGTAAATGATTTCGTTGACAAGTATGCCAAATATTATAGCCAAAAGACTATAGATACCGTTTATTCTGAAACACAGCCCAGTGCCAAGATCGCCGCTTTGATGGGTGAGGTTAAGAAAAACAATTATCAGCTATATCTGATAATTGATGAATACGATAATTTTACCAATGTCGTATTGAGCGAGAGCGGTCACGACGTGTATCACAAGATGACGCATGGAAGTGGATTCTATCGTGATGTTTTTAAGCTATTTAAGCCTAACTTCAATCGAATCCTATTCATGGGTGTCAGTCCTATCACCTTGGATGATCTGACAAGCGGATTTAACATTGCAACCAACATATCCATTCATTATTGGTTCAATGGTTTGTTAGGTTTTAGTGAGACTGATGTTTTGGAGATGATTCGCTATTATCAAAAAGCAGGTATGATAAGTATGTCAGAACAAGAAATCATTGCACAGATGAAGCCTTGGTACGACAACTATTGCTTTGCTGAAGAATGTTATGCTGTAGAGCCAAGTATGTACAACAGTAACATGGTATTATATTATATGAATGCCTTGCTAACTACAGGTCGCCCACCTAAGGATATGCGTGACCCTAACTCGAAGACAGATTACGCCAAGATGAAGCGACTGATCAATCTTGACCAATTGGACGGAAACCGTAAGGGAGTTATGAGAACCATCGCCGAACAAGGGTATATCGATGCCAACATAGAAACATCATTCCCAGCCATCGAAATGGTTGACCCCAATATGTTTATCAGCCTGTTGTTCTATTACGGAATGTTGACAATAGGAGGAACGAGTTTGGACAAACTTCATTTGGTGGTGCCCAACATCAATGTCTGGGAGCAATATTATCGTTTCTTGCAGGAGCAATATCAAAGTACCGCTCGCATTGACATGATGGAACTCAACAATGGTTTCGAGGCTGCAGCTCTACATGGTGACTGGCATCCGCTTTTCGAGTACCTTTCCGAGAGATATTTCGAGGATAGCAGTGTGCGTGATACCATTGGAGGTGAGAAAAATGTGCAAGGCTACTTCATGGCTTATCTCAACTTGTCTCGCTTATTCGTCACTCGACCAGAGTTGGAATTTAACCATGGGTACTGTGATTTCTTCTTAGTAGCAGACACCAAGAAGTTCCCAGTCTTGAAGCATAGTTATGTGATAGAACTCAAATATCTCAAAGCTGACGCAAAGGAAACTGAAGCAAAAGCACAATGGAATGAAGCTGAGGCACAAGTCAAAAAGTATATGGCTGACGATTCTTTGAAGCGACTCACCCAAGGAACTGAAGTTCATGGTTTGATTCTTCAGTTCCAGAACGGAAAAATACTCCACCTGGATGAGGTCACAAAAGATTAATCCATCCATAACTTGGTAAGCCGTACTGTCTTGTCAATAAAATATCACAAATCTTTATATTCTCCTACACCAGCGACATTTTGTTCTCTGGGCAGAGAAAAATTTCTACCTGGGCAGGGAAAAATTTTTCTCTGCCCAGGAAAAAATAAAAGTGGTGGCAAGGGTATAAAAAAGACTCCTCTCTCAGTCTAGCTACGACCGAGAGAGGAGTCAACATTTTTTACTAACTATTTACTTATAAACCATTCTGTAATTTTGAGCAAATTCTATTGTAATGTCATAGAAGACATGAATTGCCAAAAGAGGAATTACTTGTTCAAGAACTTCTTCCCGTTCTTGATTACGATTCCCTTGTAAGAGTCGGAAACCTGCTGACCTGCGAGGTTGTAAGTAACGGATGACTTAGCTGAAGAAGCTGAGTTGATAGAAGTGATTCCATTAGTTGTATCAACAGTATACTTAAAGCCAAAGAAGCCAAGTTTCGTGCCTGCGGCAAAGATATAATATGTACCATCAGCCACAACGTCAAAGGTAGCAGTACCATTAGACTTTGTACCAATAACATGTTCTATTATATCAGCATTCTTCTCATTAGGACGAGTAGTCATAGTTTGAGGATTACCATTCGTCTTAGCATCTGGGAATATATAGGAATATTCAACTTCCTTGAAAGATTTATCCAAGATATAAAAGGCTTTATCATTAGCTAACTGAACAGCAACTGTCAATTTACCTGCTTTTTTGGTATCAATTTGATAATATCCTCCTGTTGGCACAGCATCTACATGATAAGAACCATTCACTGACTTAGCATAAGTATATGCTTTAAAATCCGCATCAGCCCAATTGTCCGTTTTCTTGCCCGCATTCATCTCACCTATTTCAGAAGACAAAGTTAGTACTGCATTATCAACAGATTTTATTATCTGTCCCGCAGTAAAAGCATCTTTTTCCTGAACAGCATAAGTACCTTGCGCATTCATACTTGCTGCCATAGCGACAGCTGCGATAAGAGTAAAGAATTTCTTCATAATCGTTTGTTTTAAGTTTATATTTATTTTTGTTTTAAGTTTATACCAACATTAAGTTTGTATTCCAAAACTTTAGTAGATTCTGCTGCAAAGGTAACACTTTCTCCCATACATTGAACCACTATGAACTTAAAATCTCACGCAAACGATTACGTGTTTATACCCACAAATTAAGTCCACAAAGCTAAAATTCAAAATAAATAAGAAATCTTTTGGAGTTATCATTTTCTTTTCGTACTTTTGCAACAGAGTCATCATCAAACAAGTATAGAATGAAAACAAAAGAAGAAATCACGGCAGAAATTGCGCAAGGCGTAAGAGAAGCCACAAGACAAAGGGCGGAAACTGAAATCGTAAAAGAATCCGCTCTTAGAACAGAGTTAGAAAAAGAAGCGAGGGATAGTAAAAAAGCTCGATTAGCATTTGCTATCCTAGCAGATAAAACATTAAAACCATAATAAATTACAATATGAGTTCATTAAATTTTTTCATAACCATTTGTTTGGTTATAACCATTATTCTGTATGTAGGCACAGAAATAAATGAGAGAAAGGAAAAGAAGAAAAAGAAATCTTATCACAATTTCTAAACAGCAACTATCCCTTGCAGCACATATCTATCAATAGAATATGCTACAAGGGATTTTATTAGCATACCCCTCATCCTCACGCAAACGATTACGTACACTTATCGCATATTCTCTACTCTACCTTCCAATTATTTATTGTACTTTTGCCACACAAACTACAACTTTGAAGAAATAAACTCAAAATAAACCTAAAAGTAACAAACAATGAGAAGAAATCTACTAAGATTCGGACTATTATTCTTAGTCCTGTGCATTTCTTTGGTTTCCTTTGCCGGCACAGGCGGCAAGACCTACACCAACGAAACGGCAAGTGTAGTATGGGCATTCAACAATGCCACTGACTATGCAACCAACTACACCAAGACCCCTGAAGATGGGTTCAGCATGGTCAACGTCAACACGGGCGACCTAACGGTCGTTGCCAAAACATCGACAACGACACTTGATGCCAAAGGCAACAAAATGACGATGACAGCATTCAATCCTAAAGGAACAACCAAAGCAGTGGAATGGACCGTGAAACCAACCAAAGGCTTGACTTTCACCCCAACATCCGTTAGCGCTTACATCAACCGCTTTGGCACCGATGCAGAAAACGGAGTTACCGTAACAGCCAAGTTGAGCGACGGCACATCTGTTGACCTCGGCAATTTCACCGCACAAAGAGACAACAAGACTGCCGAAAGTGACAAATACGGCAAGAACAGCAACTTCACCAACCATTTCGACATTACGCTTACTGCAGAACAGCAGGCTAAACTTACCTCTTCAGATGGTTTCACCTTAAGTTGCACGGTAGGCGTAAACAGTGGCAAACAGGGTGGTTTCGCAGATGTCCATATCAATGGTTTGCTCAACGGAACAACAGAATCCGTAGAGCAATATTCTCTCAACGTCGCTACCAATCCTGCCGACATGACACCTGCCACGGTATTTCCAGCAGGCAACACATTCGATGCCGAGACCGAAATCAAGGTGACCGCCAACGACAAGTTCGGCTACAAGTTCGTCAACTGGACTGATGGCGAAGGCAAGGAACTTTCCACAGAAAAAGTTTACACATTCGGCATCAATGCCAACACTTCTTTGGTTGCCAACTACAAGAAGGTAAACACATACGCCCTCAATTACTCCGTAGAAGGCGGAGCCAAGGACTATATGGTTTCCCTCTTCCCTACCCCAGAGGTAGTGGATGGCAAGAACATGTACGAGGAAGGCACAGAGGTAACCATGACTGCATCCAGCAACGACATCCTCACCTTCAACAACTGGGACGATGGCGAAACCGCTGCCGAGCACAAGGTAACGATGGATAGCGACAAGACATTCACCGCTACTTATTCTGCCAAGGACTTCATCGTGGCATGGGACTTCTACAAGGAAGGCAAGGAAGGACGTGCAGCTGATTTCGCCGCCGCAGACAACGATGCCGTACAACTCGTACTCCGTGATGCCGACGGCAACTCATACGGATGGCTCGACAAAAGCAATTCCGCAGGTGGATACGAAGGCAAGAATGCCGCAGTCAACTGGACCAAGGTATCAACCAAGGCTCTCGGCGAGACCTACTGGCAGACCAAGTTCAATGCCACAGCCTTCACCGACATCAAGGTGAAGAGTAGCATGACATACAATTACAATGCCTACGAGACATACAATGTAGAATACTCTCTCAATGGAGAGGGATGGACGAAGGTAGGTGCTATCCACATTCCAGGCGCAAAATCCTGGACAGAAGGCGAGTTTACCCTCCCTTCAGCAGCTAACAACAAGTCAGAAGTATATATCCGTTGGATAGCCGATAAGACATCAGAAATAAAAGGAACCAAAGGTGACAACGATGGCATCGCCCTCGCAGGCATCTACATCACAGGCACAGCCAAACTCATCGACGACGGCACTGCACCAGTCCTTGTCACTAGCGTACCAGCTGAAGGCGCAACCAACGCATCTGCCAACGGCAAGATTGTCTTGGCATTCGACGAGAAGGTAAAACTCACCGACAACGCCAAAGCGTCACTCGACGGCAAGACAGTCGAAGGTGTCGTATCAGGCAAGACCATTACCTTCGCATACAAGGGCTTGAGCTATGCCACCGCATACACCTTCACCCTCAATGCAGGCTCCGTAGCAGACTTGACCGACAACGCCATTGCCAACGACATCACCATCCACTTCTCTACCAAGGAGAAACCAGCAGTGACCAAGGCACTCTACGATGTCATCGTATCATCGGGCGAAGAATTTGCAGCAGCCATCGACGCAGCCAACAAGCGCACCGACACCAGCAAGCGATTCCGAATCTTCGTCAAGCAAGGCGACTATAAGATTCCTGCCAGCAAGACTGCCACCAAAACCAGCAATACCGACAAGAAGACATACCCAGACCCTACTACCTATCTGAATGCACCTAACGTATCCATTATAGGTGAGGGTAATGACAACACAGCCTTGACCAACACCGTACCTAATGTAGAGGCCGACAATGGCTATGGTATAGCAAATATACTGGAAGGCATCGGAACGGGTGATGTTCTCGACCTGAACAGCGGAGCTACTGGCACTTACTTCCAAGACATCAAGATGTACAGCAGCATGGGCGACAAGAAAGGTCGTGACATCGTACTCAACGACAAGAGCAGCAAGACCATCTGCAAGAACGTGAACCTCTGGGCATACCAGGACACCTACGTATCCAACAACAGTAACGATGGACGCTTCTACTTCGAGGGCGGCATCTTGCGTGGCAACACCGACTACCTCTGCGGCAAGGGTGACGTATATTATAATAATGTAGATCTCGTGATGTGCGGCACAGGTTATCTCGCCGTTCCTTCTCTACCTACCAAGTATGGTTACATCTTCAAGGATTGCACCATCAAGGACGGAAGTCAAGAAGGCATCAACGGCAAATACACCCTCGGTCGTCCATGGGGCAAGGGTACACCTATCGCCCTCTTCATCGACACCAAGATGGAAGTGATTCCTACCGCTGCCGGATGGGACGAGATGAGCGGTGGTTATCCTAAACGCTTCGCCGAGTACAACTCCACCACTGCAACTGGCACGACTGTAGATTTGAGCGGCAGAAAGCAAGTATATGACGCTTACGATGCCAAGGATGGCAACAACTACACCAACCGTCGCAACGAGACTGCTGAAAGTCCTGTCCTCACAGCTGACGAAGCTGCATTCTATACCATCGAGAATGTATTGGGCGGCGATGACGATTGGGATCCAACAGCAGCCACCGAGCAGGCTTCTGCTCCAACCCATGTGAAGTTGACAGGCAAGAGCCTCTCTTGGGACAATAGCCAGTACGCACTTCTTTGGGCAGTTTGCAAGGATGGCAAGGCTGTAGATTTCACCATCGAGCCTAACTACACGGTTGATGACGCAACCGCCACTTGGAGCGTTCGCGCAGCCAACGAGATGGGCGGTCTCGGTGAAGCAACCGTAGCAACCATCAGCACAGGCATTGAGAACGTAGCGACAGCGACTGATGTTTTGAGCACCAAGATTTACACCACCGATGGCATGCAGGTAAGCAAATTGCAACATGGCATCAACATCGTGGTCAAGACGATGGTGGATGGCAGCAAGAAGACCATCAAGGTTGTCGTCAAGTAATTCCGAAAGAAACAAATAACTTTCAAAAAAGAAACAAATAACACATTTTTCTATCAAACTAAGGTGCAACGTCTATAAATGGGGCGTTGCACCTTTCTTTTTGTATATAAAACCACAACTATTGTGACTAAAAGAAAGCGAAAAATTGCACAAACTCGAAAACGTTTACGTAAATAAATCGCCAAAAATCATGGTTGTTTGAACAAAAATCACTATTTTTGCATCAGAATTATATAATTTTTACTAATCTAACCAAAATAAATGTATGTCTGGTAAATCAAACAAACTAAAAATTGCGTTGGCTAGTGGTCTCTTGTTCACTGTAACAAGCATGTCAGCGCAAACGGTTAAGGGTGTCGTTACTGACAATACTGGTGAGCCTATCATCGGCGCATCCGTCATGGAGATGGGTGTGAGCGGCAATGGTGGTGTCACTGATATTGACGGAAACTTCACCGTGAATCTAAAAGGAAAGAGCAACAAGCTTAAGATTTCATACATCGGTATGAAACCTCAGGAAATCAATGTTGCAGGTAAAACAAACGTTACTGTAAAACTAGAAGACGAATCAAACAGCTTGAATGATGTCGTAGTCATCGGTTATGGTACAGTTAAGAAAAAGGACTTGACAGGTGCCGTTACATCTGTTACATCCAAGGACATTGCCAATGTCCCAGTATCTAACGTAAGCGAGGCTATGACAGGTAAGATGGCAGGTGTCAACATCACCACCACCGAAGGTTCACCTGACGCAGATGTAAAGATTCGTGTGCGTGGTGGCGGTTCCCTCTCACAGGACAACTCCCCACTCTACATCGTTGATGGCTTCCCTGTAAGTTCCATCAGCGACATCGCTCCAAGCGAAATCCAAAGCATCGATGTCTTGAAGGACGCTTCTTCTACAGCTATCTATGGTGCACGTGGTGCCAATGGTGTCATCATCATCACAACGAAGAGCGGTTCCGAGGGCAAGACACAGGTAAGTTTCAACGCCTCTTATGGTTGGAAAAAGAACGCCAAGGAAATAGAAGTGCTCAATCCATACGAGTTCGTACTTTACCAATATGAAGTAGCTAGTGCCAGCAATAATCCTTACAAACTAGGTGGTACTAACTATGGTAACTTCTGGGATTACGACATCTACAAGTCCATGCAGGGCACCAACTACCAAGACGAAGTGTTCGGACGCACAGGTACCCAAGCTATCTACAACGCCAACGTCAGTGGTGGCAGCAAAGACTTCAAGTACAATGTAAGCTACTCTCACAACCAGGAGAATAGCATCATGGAGAAGTCTGGCTACAACAAAGACAATATTGGTGCAAAAATACAAGCCAAGCTCAACAAATGGATTACATTCGACTTCAATGGTCGTATGGCATACCAGAAGATCAAGGGCTTGAGCGGTGGTGCTGACACCAATGACTCAAATGCAGCCAACTCTACCGTTGCACAAACCATCACATTCGCTCCAATCAAGGAGTTGGTAGCGTCAGACGATGATGAAGACAACTCATCATCGTCACGCCGTTCACCAATGGAAAGATTGGAAGGTACATACAAATTGCAAACTCGTTTCCAGCAGAACTACAACGCTTCTCTTACATGGAAGCCTTTCAAGAACTGGACAGCAAAAACCGAGTTTGGTTACGCATGGAAATACAATGACACAGACCAAGCATGGACTGCAAAAGCATTCAGCAACTCTAAGTTTGGACATAATGGACGCCCACAAGCTCAATTTGTCAGCGACAACTACAAGTCATGGCGTAACGCAAACACGTTGACATATGACAACAACAAGCTTTTTGATGGACGTGACCATTTGAACGTACTGGTAGGCCACGAATGGAGTTCCGATATGCAGACAACACGTACTAGCACATCGGTAGATTTCCCTGTAGATTTCACTATCAACCAGATACTTTCATTTACCAACACCGCCGAGACTGCACTTGGCAACGAGGTTGACATCAAGGCAAAAGAGAACATGCTTTCATTCTTCGGCCGTGTCAACTACACCTTGGCCGACAAGTACTTGATGACATTCACGCTTCGTGAGGATGGCTCATCCAAGTTTGGAAAGAACAACCGTTGGGGATTGTTCCCATCATTGGCTTTAGCTTGGCGTATGTCTGATGAGAAGTTTATGAAAGGTACCGAGAAATGGCTTTCCAACCTGAAACTTCGTCTCAGCTATGGTACTGCAGGAAACAACCGTATTCCTTCAGGAATGCTTTCGCCAACTTATGTCATTGCTGACGTTTCAGGAAAGCACCCAGGCTTTAACGAGATCAACACAGGTATGCTTGAGGCCTACAAAGCCAATGGTAAGACCGTACTTTACAATTCAGACTTAAAATGGGAGACAACTACAACTCGTAACTTCGGTATCGACTATGGCTTCTTCCGTGGACGTATCAATGGTACATTGGATTTCTATTGGAACACTACCAAAGATTTGTTGATGCTCCAAACCTTACCATCCGCAACAGGTTATGAGCGCCAATACCAGAACGTTGGTACAACGTCAAACAAGGGTATTGAGTGGGCACTTAACGCAGCCTTGGTTGATAGCAAGAAGTTCAACCTCAATTTCAATTTCAACATATCTTATAACAAGAACAAGATTGACAAGTTGGAAGGTGGAGCTCATTACGAAACCTCTAGCTGGGGTGGAACAAAAATAAACAAGAGCACAGGTGATTTCTTACTCGAAGAAGGTGGCCGTCTCGGTGAGCTTTGGGGTTACAAACAGCAAGGATTCTATACGGTATTCGACCCAGCCACAGGCACAGGTGACCTGATTTACGATGGAGCCAAATGGCGTTTGGCAACAGAAGCAGATGGTCATGTCGGTGGAGATGTCAAGAACAACTCCTCTACCCTCTTCGGCGGTTTGTATCCTGGTGGTGCCAAAGTAGAATGCGATGAGGAAGGCAATGCTAAATACCAGCGTTTGGGCAATACCGTTCCAGAGGTAACTGGTGGTTTTGGCTTTGATGGTATGTGGAAGACCAATATTGGTAACTTCGACTTCAACATCTTCTGCAACTATTCATTGGGAAACAAGATTTATAATGCCACAGCACAGGGTGCTTCATTCTATAGTGGTTCACAAGCAGGATGGAACATTATCAATGAGTTCAATTCTAGCAAACGCTACACTTGGGTGGATCCAAGCAACGGCTTGAATCTCGGTCGTCCTTCTAGTACAACGCTTGAGTACTATGGTGGCGCTACAGGCCTGATGAACCGCCTGAATGAGATCAATGCTAACGCTAGCGTATGGAATCCTGCAGCCAACAGCACGATGGTTATCCTTGACACCTATTTGGAGGATGCATCATTCCTGAGAATCAACAACATCACTGTAGGTTATACCTTGCCTAAGAATTGGGTAAAGAAAGCATGGTTAGAAAGCGTTCGTATCTACTTTACAGCATACAACGTTTACTGCTTCACCAACTATAGCGGCTATGACCCAGAAGTGGACACGTCATCCAAGGGCAACCCTATGACACCAGGTATCGACTACGCGGCTTACCCTAAGAGCCGTTCATTCGTAGCTGGTATTAACGTGACATTCTAAAAACATTTAAGGAGAAAACAAATATGAAAAAAATATTAGGAATAGCAGCACTCTCCATGAGCGTCATGCTAACAAGTTGCTCAGATTTTCTCGACCAGAATTCGCCATCGGCTATGGACAAGGAAAACGTGTTCAACTCAACCTATTTTACAGGTCTTGAAATCAACAAGATATATGGTGACTTTGGCCAGGACAACATGTATGGCAACCGAATGACCATCTCTTATCCTGCCAACACCGATACAGAGTTAATCGACGGCTTGGGTAGCACCAACTCCAAAGCAGCCAGCGAACGTGGTTTCATGAATTACAATGGAACTGCTGGTGGTTGGGACAAATTAGCTACGACATGGACCAACATCTATGGATGTATCGAGTATTGTAACCAGGCTATTGACGGTATCCGCAATAGCAAGATTGCCGATGACACTGCTATGAAACGATATCTGGGCGAAGCTCTCACCCTACGTGCAATGCTCTACCTTGACTTGGTTCGTCTTTGGGGTGACGTACCTTATAAGACAACTCCAACCAAAGCCGACTTGAGTGACGCTTACGAGGGCAAGACTGATCGTGACATCATACTAGACGGCTTGTTGGAAGACCTAGACGAAGCATCCAAATTGCTTCCTTGGGCAGGTACAGGCAACTATACTACAGAGCATGCAACCAAAGGCTATGCTGATGCCCTCTATGCTCAAGTAGCATTGACCCGTGCTGGCTACGCAATCCGTGAGAGTGCCAAGGTTGGTTATGAGAACTTGCCAAACTTCTCTGACCCAACCTATCCTACGCAACGTCCAGATGCAGAAACTCGCAAGGGTTACTATGAGAAGGCTCTTGTAAAACTTTCTGAAATCATCAAGAGTGGCATTCATGGTATGAATCCTAGCTTTAAGAACGAATGGCAACTACTAAATGCACGTCAATTGGACCAAACTTACAAAGAAAACATCTTTGAGATTCCTATGTTGCTCAATGTATCTGGTGAGCTTGGCTACACAGTAGGTAAGCGTATCAATGGAAAGACCACTGAGTTTGGAACCAAAGGTAACTCCAGCGGTAAGCTATGCACAACAGCGTCACTTCTCTATTCTTATGACAAGGCCGACACACGCCGAAACGTAACTTGCTGTCCTGTTCTCTACGCTGAGTACAAGGGTAAGACCATAGAAGGTATAGGCGACAAAGATCCAGCCAAGCAGAAAGTAAACCCATTCAGCATTTTCATTGGCAAATGGCGTCCAGAATGGATGGGAGAAGAATGGAAGACAGCCGCAAGAGCTTCTGCCGATAAGGTTACCACAGGAGTCAATGTGGTAAAAATGCGTTACCCACAAGTTCTCTTGATGTATGCTGAAGTCATGAACGAGTTAGCAGGTGCCAATGGCAACTGTGAAGGTGATGCTGGCTTAACAGCTATCCAAGCCTTGGCCATGGTTCATAACCGTGCCCTCAAAGAAGTCAACAACGACCCATCTATCAGCGGTGATTTCTTGACTGCAGCAGCAAATCACAACAAGGAACAATTTCTAAATGATATCGCACAGGAAAACGCTTGGGAGCTAACAGGCGAAGGTGCTCGTAAATGGGATCTTGTACGTTGGGGTATGCTGGCAAGCAAGATTGCAGAAGCAAAGGCTGACTACGCACAGAATTGCCTTGTATGGCCAACAACCATTTACTTCAACTATACCGATGAAACCAAGACTCGCATCGACGAGAACTCCATCGCATGGTATGGTTTGGAAAATGGAAAGACTGAGGCAGATTACACAGGAACAGCAACAGGTTGTGGTTTCAAGGACGAAGAAGCTAGAGACAAAGACGGCAGTCAGTATGAGGCAAATTTGCAATGGATAAGTGCAGGTCTCGTAGGCACAAGCATCGATGGAACACCAATAGCACCAGAACACGGAATATTGAATCGTTACATCTTGCCTATCTACACCAAGACCATCGCAGATTCAAGAAACACATTGGCTAACTCTTACGGTTTCTAAATCAATAAAAAAAAAGACAACAATGAAAAATATAAAATATTCATTTTGGATGCTAGTGTTGCTCGCTGCAACACTAGTTTCCTGCACCGACAAGATGGATTGGGACATCGACCCTACATTAGATCGTTGTTTCAGTGCAACTTCCTTATCAGTAGAGCCATCTGACACAGAAGCAGAAGTATCTTTTGACGCAGACATGATGAAGACAAAAGGTGCAGAGAAATTTGAGATCCAAGTAACCTCTGCTACTCTCGCAGACGATGACGCTTGGGACAACTCCGACGAGGTGCTCAAATTCGAAGCAGACGATAGCCCTTACACCATCACAGGACTTATCGGTGACACCGAGTATTCACTCCGTATGCGTGCAATATCGTCACAAAAGACAGCTAGCCATTGGGTACATTTTGTATCAAGTTCAAAAACAACTTTCAAGACCAAGGCTGAGCAGATTTTGAATGCCGTGACAAGCGCGGACCGTGGAGAGGACTTCATTACGGTATCATGGGACGCAAACAAAGAAGTTACACACCTTACCATCTCCGACGGTAAGGAGGAAGAAGGTCAAGAGCCTCGTTCTATCACTTTGAGCGATGAAGATAAGGCTGCAGGTCGATATACAATCACAGGCTTGACACCATCAACCAGCTACACAATTGCCATTTATTACAATGAGGCAAAACGAGGAACGATCACTGCTAGCACAGCAGCCGCAATGCCTGCTGGTGACGAAAAAGTGGAACTCGACCCATCCATCACGACTATCAACAACAGTGTCATTGCAGATATAGTCAAGGCAGCACAAGAAAAGACTGGAAAGACAGAAGTAGCTATCACCATTGGTTTGCAACCAGGCACAACATACAATATGGTATCTACAGCAACTGATGGTTCTGATGCAAACGTCAAGATACCAGAAGGGGCTTCTGTAACTTTCTTTGGTCTATCAGGAGCAAGCGCACCTGTTTTGAATTGGAAAAAGTGTTTGGACATCACAGGTTCACATTCTTACATTCGATTCCAAAATGTCAGCATGAAAGATGATGGCGCACAGTATCTCATCAACCAGAGTGAAAGCTCAACAATCGGTGAGTTGTCATTTACAGATTGTACATTCAACGATTTCGAACGTTCTATTTTCCGCACACAAGGAAGCGGAACTATCAGTGTAGAAAAGTTACTTATCGACAACTGTGTAATGACAAACATGTCAACTGGCGCAGGTTACCCTGTATTCTATATAGGCACAACTACAACCCAAGTAGGTCAATTAGAATTGAAGAAATCAACATTCGATACCACAGACCACAACTTCATTCAATTGAAGACTGCTATCACCGGTGGTGTTACAATCAGCGATTGTACCTTCTACAACAATGTAGCTAGTGGAAAATACTTCCTTGACTCCAATAAATTAAAAACAGACATTAAGTTCATCAGAACTATTCTCGGCAAGTCTATGGATGCTGGTTCTAAAGGTATTCGCACAACAGGTGCTATCACCATCAGCGAGTCTGTAAGAACCAAAGATTGCGTTTATGGTTCTAACGACATCAAGGAGTTTACAGCTGGTAGCCTTACTTCTGAAGACATATTTACTGCACCTGACAACCATGACTTCACATTGAAGGTTGACGACAGAATCGGTGACCCTCGTTGGTATAAAGCAGAATAGTATATAGAAACTATATAGCAATTATTTTTCAAAAGTGCAATGCTCTCAAAAAGGCATTGCACTTTTTTCGTTCTTTTCCTTGCCAGTTACAAAATAAAAGCGTATCTTTGCAGCGTGGTTAATCAAACAGATAAGATTATGACAGATTACGGAGAAAACTATATACGGTTCGACTGGGCGATGAAACGCCTGTTGCGCAACAAGGCAAACTATGTTGTGCTGGAAGGATTTTTGTCTTCTTTGCTCGGAAAGAAGTTCAAGATTCACTGCTTCTTAGAGAGCGAAGGCAACCAGGAAGACGAAGATGACAAGTACAACAGAGTGGACATCTTGGCAGAAAGCGAAGATGAACAACTATGCATCATCGAGGTACAAAATAGCCGAGAGCAAACCTATTTCCACCGTATGCTCTATGGAGTATCCAAGGCTATCACTGAATACATCGGATATGGTAAGCCATACGAAGCTGTACGCAAGGTGTACTCCATCAACATCGTTTACTTCGAGTTAGGCCAAGGCAAGGACTACGTCTATCATGGCAAGACGGAGTTCATCGGCGAGCATGAGCCTCACGACACCCTGAAACTCTCCATCAGACAAAACGAGAAGTTCTTCGGCATCAATGATAAAGATCTAAAGAACAGAAAGAGTCCTGGAGACCTGTTCCCTGAATACTATATCTTGCGAGTGAACGACTTTGACAAGGTAGCCACGACTCCACTCGACGAATGGATAGAATATCTGAAGACTGGCGCCATCAGTTCTAAAGCAACAGCAGCTGGTCTGCCAGAAGCTCGCGAACGCCTTCGTGTTGACGCATTATCCAAAGAAGAGAAACAATCATACTATCGACATTTGGATGCCGTAAGACACATGAAGAGCCTCTTCGATACGAGCCGTGACGAAGGATACCAAGAAGGAAAACAAGAAGGAAAACAAGAAGAAAAGTTCGAAACAGCCAAACGCCTCATCGAAATGGGATTTTCACTTGAACAAGTTGCGAGGGGATCTGGACTACCGCTAGATACAGTTTCCAAACTTGCAAAGTAAAAAATTAAATTCATTCTATAAAAAAGCGCAATGCTCCATGCCAAGAGCATTGCGCTTTTTTCGTTGCTTATTTTGGAAGGTAAGAAAGGTCGAGCGCAATCGTTTGCGTGGATTTTCTCTTGGTTTATACCTTAAATTATAAGGAATAATTGTAATTTTGCCCCTAAATAAATAATAGACCTAAAATAACAATGAGAAAATCAATCATCAAAACTTTCGTGCTTTCAGCACTCTTGGCATTGCCTTGCATTGCCAAGGCACAAACTTTTGCTGGTATCGCCGCAGAACAAAGTGCCCAAAATACTCCTAGCGGATGGACTACCGTGGCATTGCCACAATTGCCAGAAATCACTTCCGCAAATACTTTCAACATTAAAGATTACGGTGCTTCTACATCATCGGAAGATAACACCAAGGCTATTCAAAAGGCACTCGATGCAGTGCCATCTACTGGTGGTATGGTGGTCATCCCTGCTGGTACATGGATGTTTGGTAGCACTGACCAAATGACTAGCAAGACCGAGGTATTGAGTATCAAGTCAAAGACTATCCTCCACCTCTGCGCTGGTGCTACACTGAAGCTCGTAGAATATGGTAAGGCTCCCAACAACAAGACACTCTTCATTGGTTGCAAAGGTAGAAACCAAAGTGACATCGTTATCGAGGGTGAAGGTGAGACTTCCATTATCGACGGTCAAGGTACTCGTTGGTGGAAAGCTCGTGACAACAAGGAGACATTCAACCCAGGAGCTATGATTCGCTTTGAGAAAGGCAGTCGCTTCTTGGTACGCAATATCAAGATTCAGAACACTCCTGGTGTCAACCTCACTCTAAGCAACAGCAATGGTGCCAACAACTTCACGGTGCATGACGTAACCATCTACAACCCTTCATCAGAAACCACGACAGAGCAACCATCCCATAATACCGATGGTATCTCTACTTGGGGCAAGTACATCAATATCTACAATTGCAACATCAGCACAGGAGACGATAACGTAGTATGCGATTCTGAGTCACAATATGTACACGTATGGAACTGCTATTTCGGCACAGGTCATGGTGCTTCCATTGGTAGCTACACTACGAACGTAAAACATATATGGTTCGATAATATCACAATGAATGGAACCACTTCAGGAATCCGCATGAAAACAGGTATCAACAGCGACGGCACGCTCCGTGGTGGTGGCGAGGAAGACTGGAAGTTCACTAACTTTACCATGACCAAGGTGGCTAATCCATTCTCCATCGACTGCTACTACGACAAGAACTACAACAGCGATCCTGCCGTTGACAAGGCGAATGCAAGAACATTGGACGCCACTACCCCAACCTACAATGGCATCTTGCTCCAAAACGTGAAGACAACTGATGTATGTTCTGGCAACGCCATCTTCTTGATAGGCCGTCCAGAGAGCCATATCAAGAACATCACACTCGACAATGTGCAGATTTCTGCCAAGAAGGGTATCGACATTCGATTCGTTGACAATCTCGTGTTTAAGAACGGTTCAAAGATAACTGTCTCAAGTGGTTCTATTTGGGTAAAAAAGTACGATTCGACATGGGATGACCAGTGCAACGCTACTTCATCTAACACAACTATAGATGATACCAAAGGACCTTTCACGTTGAATTCCAAAACTCTAAAAGATGGTACGACATCCACAGCTACCTTTAGCAATGGTTTCAGTATCTCCAACGAAAAAGGGAAAAAATATGATGTCGGTTCTGGCACCAACTATATCAAATACAGTGCCAACCAATATACTATCAATATACCTGATGGTATCAAGATTGCCAAAATGGATATAGAAGGCAACGACAACTATACTGATGCCGATGCATACATTGGCGAAATCAATGGTAACACTTATGATGCCACCAAATATGTTTTTCCAAAAGACAAAAGTGTCAAGAAATACACCATTGAATTTAGTACCCCTGTGGAGCACACCCTTACATTCGCTCCAAAAGTGAAGCAATGTATCTTTGGTATCACTCTATACACAGAAACAACCAGTAGCATCGCCGGCATCACAACCGACAACAGCAAGGCTATTGCCGACAATAACATCTACGACCTTAGCGGTCGCCTCGTGGTCAAGAATGCTTCAGACAATGACCTCAAAGGCCTCAGCAAAGGCATTTATATCCACAATAACAAGAAATACATAGCGAAATAACAACTTAATACAATTATCATAAAAGGTGTAATTCTCTCCCAATAGAGCATTACACCTTTTAATTGTCCGAAAGACACCATAACAAACGTTTACGTAAATTATACCATCAAAAAAGCTACTACTTTCATTTTTTTTTTATAAATTTGCAGCAGAATTAATGAAAAATCTAATAACAAAAGGTATTTCATTCTAAAAACAAAAATAAAAGCCGATTAACAGCATCACCTGAAAAAAAGCATATCAAATATCGCAAGAAAGTGATGCCTGCTCAAGAGGATATTACATAAACAACTATTTTAAAAATCTAACCTATTAGTGTATGTCTGGTAATTTAAAAAATCTAAGATTTGCGCTCGTAGCTGCTACATTAACAATGTCTGCCAACGGTTTTGCGCAAACAGTGGTGAAAGGTAATGTCACCGACAATACCGGAGAGCCTATTATTGGTGCTTCAGTCCTTGAGGACGGAACAAATGGTAATGGAGGCGTAACCGATCTCGACGGTAACTTTACGATCACATTGAAAGGCAACAGTAAGAAATTGAAGGTTACATACGTAGGTATGAAACCTCAAGTAGTGAACGTATCCGGAAAATCTGTAGTCAACATCAAACTGGAAGATGACGCTACATCACTGAATGATGTCGTTGTCATCGGTTATGGTTCGGTCAAGAAGAAAGACTTGACTGGTTCTGTCGCTACAGTAAATAGCGAGACGTTGGCAGCCGTACCTGTAGCTTCCGCTTCGGAAGCCCTGACAGGTAAGTTAGCTGGTGTACAAGTATCAACCGCCGAAGGTTCTCCTGACGCAGATGTCAAGATTCGTGTACGTGGTGGTGGTTCTATCACACAGAGCAACGATCCTCTTTTTATCGTTGATGGATTTCCTGTGGAAAGCATCAGCGACATTCCTGCCTCTGACATCGAAGACATCACCGTATTGAAGGATGCTTCTTCTACCGCCATCTACGGTTCTCGTGGTGCAAATGGTGTTATCCTCGTTACCACCAAGAGTGGTAAGGCGGGAAAGGTAAATGTAAGTTACAATGCTTATTACAGCGTCAAGAAGATTGCCAAGAAACTCGATACTCTATCTCCTTACGATTATGCTAAGTGGCAGTATGAGTTAGCTCTTCTCAAAAATGAGAAAGACCTGTCTTCTTATACCGATTACTTTGGCAACTACCAGGATATGGATCTCTACAAGGATGTAGAGGGCAATGACTGGCAGGACATCGTGTATGGTCGCACAGGCCATACTTTCAACCAGAGCTTGAACATCAACGGTGGCTCTGAAAACATCAAGTATGCTTTCAGCTATGCCCACATGAACGACAAGGCCATCCAGATAGGTTCCAACTTCAAACGTGACAACTTTAGTTTGAAGATGAACACCAAGCCATCCAAAACCACTACTTTGGATTTCCAAGTACGCTACTCTGACACCGACATCCGTGGTGGTGGTGCCAATGACGCAACAGGTGCATATGACACAGACCGTCGTCTGAAATACGCCCTAATATACACTCCAATTCCATTGAAGAATCTCGATGAGAATGCAGGTTCTGCAGATGATGACTTGGGTAACCTCTATAATCCTGTGACCAGCCAGTATGACAACGACCGCAAGAAGGAACGTAAACAGCTCAACTTCTCTGGTGCTTTCGGTTGGGAAATCTTCAAGGACTTCAAGGCAAAGACTGAGTTTGGTTACGATGACTACAATGAGTACGACCAGCGTTTCTTCGGTCTTACCACTTATCAGGTACGTAACGCTTTCTCTGACTACCCAGGCAAACCAGGTATCACTTTGGCTGACACCAAGCGCCATCGTTTCCGTAACACAAACACTATCAGCTATGATTTCAAGAAGTTGATCAAGAACGACAAGCACGCCGTCAACCTCTTGGTGGGTCATGAGTATGTGATTACCAAGAAGCATATCAACACTGCGGACATTCGCAATTTCCCTACAGACTTCGATGCTACAACAGCATGGAAACTCTCTGCACAAGGTACACCAAACAAGGTGGATGACAACTACAGTGCAGACGATAAACTGTTGTCATTCTTCACACGTGCCAACTACAACTTCGAGGACAAGTATCTTTTGAGCTTTACCTTCCGTGCCGATGCGTCTTCCAAGTTCTCCAAGGATAATCGTTGGGGTTACTTCCCATCAGCTGCTGCAGCATGGCGTATCTCATCAGAACCTTTCATGAAGGGAACAAAGAAGTGGCTTGACGACTTGAAACTTCGCCTCTCCTTTGGTACTGCCGGTAACAACAATATTCCTGTAGGTCAGCTCTCGCAGATGTATGAAGCCATGACTGGTTCCGCTACAGGCTGGGTAAATGGTTTCACGACCATGTGGGCTCCTTCCAAGAATATGGCTAACCCTGACTTGAAGTGGGAAACCACTATCACCCGTAACGTAGGTCTCGACTTCACTTTGTTAGGCGGTAAGTTGAATGGTACTTTGGATGCTTATCTCAACACCACAAAGGATCTTCTTATCAAGTTCCCTGTATCTGGTACAGGTTATGACAGCCAATACAGAAATATGGGCAAGACTGAGAACAAGGGTATCGAGGCAAGCTTGACATGGCATGCCATCAACAAGAAAGACTGGGGTATCGACCTCACTGGCAACATCGGTTTCAACAAGGGCAAAATCAAGAGTCTTGGCAATATGACCGAGTTTGGCGCAGAGACCCGTTGGGCTTCTTCAGAAATCGGTGAGGAATATCGTCTCATCGTAGGCGGTCAAGTTGGTGAAATCTATGGTTACCAAAGTGCTGGACGTTACGAAGTGAGCGATTTCGAACGTTATGACGAAGCTTCTGGCAAATGGATTTTGAAAGAGGGTGTAGCAGATGCATCCGATGTCATCGGTACAGTACGCCCTGGTTCTATGAAACTCGTTGATCAAGAGATTGAAAACGAGGATGGCACCAAGAGCAGAAATGGTAAGATTGGTGAGGAAGACAAGGTTAAGATTGGCAATGTAAACCCAGACTTTACGGGTGGTTTCGCCATCAATGCACATGCATACGGTTTTGATCTTGCAGCCAACTTCAACTTCAGCGTAGGCAACCAGGTCTATAACGCCAACAAGATAGAATGTACACAGACTGGTAAGTATCAGTATCGTAATATGATTACAGAAATGGCTGACGGCAAGCGTTGGACAAACCTGAACGAGGACGGAACATTGTGTAATGACCCAGCAAAGTTGGCTGAGATGAACAAGAACACAACGATGTGGTCTCCATACACCAGCAAGATGGTACTCACCGACTGGGCCATCGAGAAAGCTTCATTCCTCCGCTTGAACACATTGACCTTGGGTTACACCATTCCACAGTCAATCACCAAGCGTGTAGGTATCAATAGTCTCCGATTCTATGCTACAGCTTACAATGTGTTCACCATCACAGACTATACAGGTTTCGACCCAGAATCTGACTGTATCAAGAAGAGCGGTCAGGAGAGTTTGACTCCATCCTGCGACTATTCTGGTTATCCAAGAAGCCGCTCATTCGTGTTTGGTGTAAACTTGAACTTCTAACAATCTAAAGGAAAATAGTAATGAAAAACTATATAAAATTATCACTCGTTTCATTGTCACTTGTAGGCATGATGTCCTCCTGTGACATGGAATCTCCAACCATCTCTACCTTGGACGAGACATCCGTATTCTCACAATACTCCTTGGCTGAGTCGGAGATTATGTCCATCCACGTTTCATTTGGAGAGACCAACTCATATCGTGGTCGTTTCTTGCCATACTATGGCTTGAACACAGACTTGGAAGTGGGTAGCGGAACCTACCCTTCTCTCAAATCTTCTACAGATGACAAACAAAGCCTTTGGAACTATGGCACTATCGCAACCAATGGCCAAATGAATACAGAAAATAATGCCTACGCAAAGTTCTACGAGGGTATTGAGCGTGCCAATCTTGCCATAACAAATATTCGCAAATATGGCAATGTAGAGAACAACAAGGATATGGCGCAGCTGTTAGGCGAAGCTTTGACTTTGAGAGCGGTTGTCTATAATGACTTAGTCAAAGGATGGGGCGATGTTCCTGCCCGCTTCAAGCCAAATGATCCAACCAATGTTTATCTACCACGTTGCAATCGTGACTCCATCTATAAGGTATTGCTTGCAGACTTGAAAGAAGCAGAGGATTACTGCTACTGGCCTAACGAGAGCCAAATAACAAAAAGTACAGAACGTGTAAGCAAGAGTTTCGTCAAAGGTCTTCGTGCACGTATCGCCCTCTATGCAGGCGGTTACGGACTTCGTGGCGACGGCTATCGCAAGAGCAAAGATCCAGAGTTGGAGTCAAGCAAGATGTATCAGATTGCCAAGGAGGAATGCCTTGATGTCATCAACAGTGGCAGAAACAAATTGGGTAAGTTCAAAGACAACTTCACCAAGCTCTGCCAGGACAATGTGACAGCAGGCGACGAGAGTCTCTGGGAGATACCATTCTCTGATGGCCGTGGTCGTGTACTCTACACATTCGGTATCAAGCACAATGCAAAAGACCAATATACCTCTCAGGCACAAGGTGGTGTCAATGGTCCTATCCCATACCTCTACTATGATTATGACTCAGAAGATATACGCCGTGACATCACTTGCGTTCCATACGATTGGAGTAAGGAATTGGTCAATGGCAAATCTTACCAACAGTTGAGAGCTGTCAACAAATGGTGCTTCGGTAAGTTGCGCTATGAGTGGATGAAAACGGACAGAGCTCTCAACCTTGGAGCCAACGACGATGGTATCAACTGGCAGTACATGCGCATGGCTGATGTTTACCTGATGGCAGCCGAAGCTATCAACGAGCTCGATGGTCCTGCAGCTGCTTGGCCATACATGAAGCCTGTGCTCGACCGTGCGCTTCCTGCAGAGAAGGTAGCCGCCCTCCAAGCCAAATACACAGCAAGCAAGGAAGCTTTCTTCAATGGCATCGTAGAGCAACGTGGCTTGGAATTTGCAGGAGAATCTCTCCGCAAGGCAGACCTCGTTCGTTGGGGAATCATCGACAAAAAAATGGCTGAGGCTAAGGAAAAGTTGACTCGTTTGGCTAATCGTTCTGGTGAATACAGCGACCTTCCTTCCAAGCTTTACTATAAATTGGGAGCAGATGGTGAGACATTGTCCATCTATGGCTTGAACCATGGCGACACTGACGAGCAAGGTGAACAAATGACCAAAAACGAAGATAACAAGTACTCTTCCAAACAATGGTTTGTAGATAGCAAGACAGGTGAGAACGTCATCAATGATGACTATATCAATGGTCTCTATGTAAACCAGCCAAGTTTGAATTGCCTCTGGCCTATATGGCAGACATTTATCAACAAGAGCAATGGTATGCTCAACAATGATGGCAATTATGGTCAGTTAAGCGACTAATCACATTGTAACTAAAAATTTAATCAGAAAAATCATGAAAAGATCTTTTATATATGCATGTATGCTTGGGTTAGGATCACTAACCCTCGCATCTTGCTCCAACCCCATGGATGAGATAACAAGCCTCGTCGTAGGCCGAAATTTCTCACCTACCAACTTTGAGGCAAAGAGTATCACCAAAGAGAGCGCACAGTTGGAGTGGACATTGTCCTCAGGTGCCACCAGCTACAACTTGGAAATTTTCCAGGATGACAGCTTGAGCTTTACAGGGACTCCTGTCAAGACATACAATAACATTACCGCCAAAGACATCCCTTATCTCGTAGATGGATTGATGTACGACACCAAGTACTCAGCTCGTGTCATGGCTATAGACGACAACGACAACAGCCGTAACTCAGTATGGAATGGCGTATTTTTCCGCACAAGTGCTCAACAGATTTTCAAAGCCGTTGATCCACTAAAGGATATTTTAGATCGTTCTGTCAAGATGAATTGGCCAGCAGGAGAAGAAGTGACAAAGATTGTAGTAAAATATACCGATGACAAGGGCAATGTTTCTACCATCATCACTCACGAAATCACAGCTGAGGAAAAAGCTGCAGGTAAAGCGACAGTTACAGGCTTGCAACCTTCCACCAAATATAGCATTTATCTCTATAATGGAGAAAAGGAACGTGGAAACAAGATTATCACTACCATCACCGACTTGACAGGCAAGACCATCGTCGAGGAAGGAGCAGACTTGAAGAGCATTCTAAGCAATGCTACCGATGGAGAAACTTTCGTACTTATGCCAGGAACCTATCAGATTCCTAGTGCTGACGAAGATGGCACTACAAGTGCCGTAGCATTGGCAAACAATGTAAGCATCCAGGGTCTCTACCCTACCGCAAAACCAGTCATCCAAGGTCGCTTTGAAATCAACGGTGCCAAGAGCGTTGAGATAGACAATGTCATTTTGGATGGTTCTTTGAACAATTCCACAGACCAGACATTCAACTTCAAGGAGGCTTCTGATCTAAACAAAGTTGTGGTCAAGAACTCTGAGATCAAAAACTTTACCAAGGGACTCTATTACCTCAATGTAGCAGCAAAGGTAGGAGAAATCACATTCAACAACTGTGACATCCATGACATAAAATGTGATGGTGGCGATTTTCTCGATTGCCGCAAGGGCTACATAGGTGCATTGAATCTCATCAACTGTACTTTCTATAATAGCTGTGCAGGTCGCGACTTCATCCGCTACGATAACGCTAAGTTGGGTAGCGAGACTGTCATCACGGTTGACCACTGTACCATCAATGGTGTCAGCAACACTTCTGGCAAGCGTCTGCTCTATGTTCGAAACGCATGCAGCAAGATTGTATGGAGCAACAATATTGTTACCAACACCGTAGGAGTTTGGAGCAACCAAGCATCAACAACTGCACCTGAGTTTGCAAACAACGTTTATAACGCTTGCACTAACTTGAATACAGAAGTATTAGGTCCTCCAATCGTCAATGCGTTCAAAGACGCAAGTGGCAAGGTTGCTGATCCTAAGTACAAGGACGCTGCCAAGGGCGACTTCACGATTGGTGAAGAAAGCGTGAAGAAACTTCAAGTTGGAGCAGCGAAATGGTACGAATAATTAACCAGTAACATACATTTATTAATAATAAGGCTATATAAAAAGGGAGAGCCCTTTTTAAAAGACATAGCTATTATTCAGGATAGATTAGTAAAAATTACTCTTGGAAGGGGGAAGTAAGCGTGAGGCTTATTTCCCCCTTATTTTTATGGAACAAACATAGCAATACTCTTCTAAAAAATGAATGAATATATAATTCTTTTCACATTTTTATCCTCTTAAAATTTGAGAAATCAAAAGAAATATAGTAACTTTGCAGCTAAATAACCAGTAGTTAAAAACAAAACAACAAATTAATCTACAAATGAAGTTCAAAGCAAACCATTTACTGAGCGTCATGGCGACTATTGTCTTAGCGTCACCGCTATCTTCCATTGGTATGAAAGCACAAGAAGCTTCGCATACATGGAACCCTAACTTAAAGAACGGAATGTATCGCAACCCCGTGATTGACGCCGACTATTCAGACCCTGATGTCTGTCGTGTAGGAAATGACTACTACATGACTGCTTCTTCCTTCCAGTGCTTTCCTGGCCTACAGATTCTTCACAGCACTGACTTGGTGAACTGGGAAATCATCGGTGCCGCACTGCTCGACGACTATCCTGTATTGCAAGAATACCAAGGCACAGACTTGGATTGGCACAAGAAAGCACAACATGGAAACTATGTATGGGCACCTTCCATCCGCTATCACGACGGTTGGTTCTACATCTATTGCGGCGACCCTGACCAAGGTCTCTTCATGACCAAGACGAAAGATCCACGAGGCACCTGGGAACCTATCACATGGGTGATGAAAGGAAAAGGTCTCATCGACTGCTGCCCTCTTTGGGACGAAGACGGAAAGGCATATCTTTCACATGGATGCGCTGGTTCGAGAGCTGGCATCAAATCTGTTCTCTTCGTTGCTCCCATGTCTCCGGATGGCACGAAAGTGATTGGTCCTTCTCGCATCGTTTATGATGGTCATGAAAACCAACCTACCATTGAAGGCACGAAGTTTTACAAGCGCAATGGTTACTACTATATCATGAGCCCGGCTGGCGGCGTGAAATACGGCTGGCAGGTGGAACTTCGCTCCAAGAACCCATACGGCCCTTACGAGGAATATGTGGGCATGGCACAAGGCAAGAACAAGAAGGTAAATGGCCCTCACCAAGGAGCTTGGGTAGATACACAGAATGGTGAAGACTGGTTCCTGCACTTCCAAGACAAGCATGCCTATGGTCGTGTCGTTCATCTGCAACCTGCCAAGTGGGTCAACGATTGGCTCGTCATAGGTGATGATAAGGACGGAGATGGATGTGGCGACCCTGTGCAACAGTGGAAGAAACCTAACTTGCCATCCAGCGGCAATTTCCAGCCAAAGGAGTCGGATGACTTCAACAGCATTGACTTGGGTTATCAGTGGCAATGGAATGGTCCTTATAGTCATTATTGGTACTTCTGTGATGCCAAGAACTCTAAGCTTCGACTCTATGGCGTGCAACAGATAGAAGGTGCCAAGAATCTTTACGACCTTCCCAACCTGTTGCTCCAGAAACTTCCTACGGAGAACTTCACTGCTACGGCAAAGGTGAAATTCATTCCTAACCGTACGGAAGCTTACAAGGAGAAAGACAAGGTGCTAGGTGAAAGTGCGGGCATGATCATGCAAGGTATGGACTATTCGGCTCTCAAATTTGTTGACACAAAGGAAAATGGCATCGTACTACAATATGTAACATGCGAAAAGGCTGATAAGGGAAATGCAGAGAAAGTGGTGAAACAAGTTGCACTCAAGAGCAGCAAACAGCCTCAGCCATACACGGTGAAATATGCTGTAGATGATATTCCTTCCTCTCGCATAGCCACACAAGACGTATGGTTGCGTGTAAAGGTGCATAGCGAAGGCATTGCCAATCAAATCAAAGGCATCGCAGAATGGAGCTACAGCATTGACGGAAAGAAATTCACCAAGTTGGGCGAACCTTTCCTCATGAGAGAAGGCAAGTGGATTGGCGCAAAACTCGGTTTCTTCAATACTCGCACAGCCAAGAAGAATGACGCCGCCTTCCTTGACATTGATTGGATACACTTCGAAAAGTAATCGAACATATTTTGAGAA
>DKCU01000141.1:0-9320 GCA_002451555.1 Candidatus Segatella albertsiae | reverse complement strand
AAAAAAATCCCCCTTGCAGCAACAGAACTGCAAGGGGGATTCATTTTTACAAGTATTACCAAATACTAATATTACGGTTTTCTTTGGTATCTTATGTTGTAGCTTTTTATCTTATTTTATAGCTAACTTTATTCTTATTTCGTGTCTTCTTTCGTAGTAGTCTCAGCTGCTTTCGAATCAGCCTTGGCTGGAGTCTTCTTTTCTGCAGTCTTCTTTTCAGAAGCCTTCTTTTCTGCAGTTTTCTTGACTGGTGCTTTCTTCACAGAAGCCTTGGCAGGTTTCTCGCCACGAAGTTTGGTAACTTCCTTCTCTATCTTGTCAATCTTAGCCTGAAGACGAGAGATTTCCTTATCCTTCATCTCTATCTCCTCCTCCATGTTCTTGACACTGGTGAGATAATTCTCCAACTCCTCGTTATCCACATCAGGATAGAGCGAGTTTACACGGCTGATGAAGTCACCCAGGATGTTCATATAGTTGGTGAAAGCATCGAAAGGACTGGAATAGATGCCACGATCGAGTCCAACATTGCTTGGCTTGGTGGTCATAAAGCGGAAGTTATTGCTTGCCTGTAGATAGTCCCAGTCTTGGTTGATACGAGGATCATTGGCGATACGAACACGGTCTGCCACACTGTAGAGCTTGTTGAAAGCCTCACGCTGCATAGGATTACCGAGCCAAGTACTAACATCGCGCTCCTCATCCACCCAACTCAAGGTATCAGGAACATTCAGCTCACCCACAGACTTCATCTTCTTGCAAATCTCCGATGGTGTGGAGAAGGTGATGCCCTTCTGACGAGCACACTCAGGGAGAGCCTTGAAGAACTCCAAGATGTTGCTTGACAAAGGCTGTGCGATACCAAGTGCCGACAACTCCATGAAGATGTTGATAATCTGCTCTTCCTGTGGCAAAGCCGCAATCTCATTGATATAAGTATCCGCAAAGAGAGGATAGCCATCCCAACTGCTGTTGTTGAAACGCAAAGAGACATCATCACTCAAACGAATGTCACGAAGCAAGAGCTTCAAGTTAGGAGCCAAAGGACAATGATATACATAGTGTGGAGACTTCCAACCCAAGACGTGCTTGGCACCTTCGGTCAACATACCTACAAATCCCATCTGAGAAGCTTGCAAACCGATGTCATCGCTATAGATGAGGGAAGAGTTGCGAAGTACGGTAGGTTTCTTGCCAAAGTACTCCTCAATCTTGGCAGCCTGACGCTTCACCTCCTTGGCAAAGCTATCTTCATTGATAAGAGATGCCAAACCATGGGAGTAAGGTTCCGCCAAGAACTCGACGCAACCTGTAGCATTGAGTTCCTGCAACTTCTCAAGCACCTGTGGAGCATGCAACTCCAATTGCTCCATACCCACACCAGAGAGAGAAAAAGCTACCTTGAAATACTTGCCACTATTGTTAATCATCTCCAACAAGGCGTTGAGCGCTGGCATATAAGACTTCTCGGCTATCTCACTGATGGTACGCTCGTTCTCATAATCATCATAGTAATAATGGTCCGTACCGATGTCGAAGAAGCGGTAGCGTTTCAGATGGGTAATCTGATGTATCTCGAAATATAAACAAATTGTTTTCATGTTATTCTACTTTGAATTTTGATTTTGAAATATGAATTATAAAGCCGTAGAATTCATCACTCTTCGTTCTTCATTCTTCACTTAACTTACTTCCACCCGAGGGTTTTAAGATAAAGGTCCTTGATGCGGGCACCCACTTTCTCCCAAGTTATCTGGTCAACCTCCTTCTTGCCTTCCACAGACAAGTAGTCGAAGAGACTCTCGTTGTGACAGATGCTGTAGATGGCATCCGCCAAAGCATGGATGTCCCAATAATCGACCTTGATACAGTTGGTGAGGATTTCACCACAACCACTCTGCTTGGAGATAATCGTTGGCGTACCACACTGCATCGCCTCCAAAGGAGAGATACCGAAAGGCTCGCTCACGGAAGGCATCACATAGACATCGGAATCCTTCAAGCACTCATACACCTGCTTGCCACGCATGAAGCCAGGGAAGTGGAATCTGTCTGCAATGCCTCTTTCGGCAGCGAGATAAATCATCTGATCCATCATATCGCCCGAACCTGCCATACAGAAACGTACATTGCGAGAACGATGAAGCACCATATTGGCAGCCTCCACAAAGTATTCTGGTCCCTTCTGCATCGTCAATCTACCCAAGAAGGTAACCACCTTCTCTTTGCCCTTATGATCTGGGCGTGGTATGTCTTGCCACTCCTGCTTCAATGGATACACGGCATTGTGCATGGCGAAGCACTTGCGTGGGTCTTGGTGATACTGGTTGATGACCGTCTGACGGGTCAACTCAGACACACACATGATACAATCCGCATTGTCCATACCGTCCTTCTCGATGGCATAGACCGTAGGATTCACCTTGCCTCGGCTTCTATCAAAGTCGGTAGCATGAACGTGGATGCACAATGGTTTGCCACTTACTCGCTTGGCATGGATGCCAGCAGGGAAAGTCAACCAGTCGTGGGCATGGATGATGTCAAACTCCTCACTGCGAGCCACAACACCTGCAATGATGCTATAGTTGTTGATCTCGTCATGGAGATTGGAAGGATAGCCACCTGCAAACTCCATACATCCCAAGTCATTGACATGCATATAGTTGAAGTCGGCATAGATATGGTCACGATAACGGAAATAGTCTTCCGGACTCATGATGTTGCCCACTCGCTGCTGCACATAGTCAGCATTGACATCACGCCAAGCGATAGGCACGCTGTTCATAGCGACAATCTTGCAGGCACTACGGTCTTCATCACCAAAGGGGTGAGGCAAACAAAGGGTTATATCTACATCACCCTGGGCATGCAAGCCCTGGGATATACCAAAGTTGGCAGTAGCCAAGCCACCATATACGTGAGGAGGATACTCCCATCCAAACATTAAAACTTTCATATAGCAGTCCTCCTTATTAATATTGATACTTTTCGAGTAATTCAAGCGCACGCAGAATCTCTGCGACATTCATCGCAAACGATGTGGCTCCACGTCCTTGGAATGGTGGGTTGCCATCAAACAACTCACTGATGGTGCCAAGACAATGATAAGACATCTCGTCCTCGTAACCTACCATCTGACGCTCAATGAAACTCAGACGAGTGCGGCGATAAAGCTTCAAGCTCGCCTCCATGTAGAAACCGCCAAGCCAAGGCCATGCAGTACCTTGGTGGTAAGCATAGTCACGCTGAGACTGAGGTCCCACATAGACAGGATTATAACCACCACTCTTAGGAGAGAGAGAACGCAAGCCCTTAGGAGTCAGAAGTTCACGAGTACATATATCGAGCACTTTTTTCTTCTGGTCTTGAGAAAGAGGAGAATAGTCGAAAGCGACAGGGAATATCATGTTAGGACGCACACTCCAGTCTATCATATTGCCATCCACATAATCATAGAGATAGCCATACTCATTGAGGAAGGTATCGAGGAACGACTGCTTGGTCTTCTCGGAAAGTTCTAAAAGATGCTGTTGCAAATCAGCCTTGCCATCCAGTTCAGCCAAAGCAGCGCCAAAGCACAACGCATTATACCACAAAGCATTAAACTCTACGATATAGCCACTACGAGGAACTACCGGGCGACCGTTTGCCGTGGAGTTCATCCAAGTCACAGCCTTGTCCTTGCCATTAGTATAGAGGAGTCCGTTAGGATGCAGTTCTAGGTTAGGGTGATGATTGCCTTCAATAAATTGCAGGATGTTGCGAATAAACTTGCCATATTTCTTCAAGCATTCTTCCTTGCTTGTTTCCTTGGCATACTGTTGCAAAGCCCAGATAGCCCAAAGAGGCACATCGGGTTGCTCCATCTCAGTGATATGCACGGAGATAGGCTTGCCTTCCATGAATTCATAATATCCTTTCATGGCAGTCTTCATCACAAGTTCGAAGTAGTCATCCTCCTCGATGGAGAGCGTCAAGCCTGGCAGCGAGATAAATGTATCACGAGCACGGCACTTAAACCAAGGATAACCAGCCAAGATGTATCGGTCGTCGTTTTTCTCACGACGATGGAACTGATGGGCAGCGTTGACCAGGCAATGGAAGAAATTGTCACGTGGGGCACGCTCATCCACTTCCTTGTCAAAGAGTTTCTTCAAGCCACTGGTCTTGATTTCCGATGTGGAGGCAGAGAAGACGATGCTCTCGCCTTTCTTGATAGGCATCTCAAAATACCCAGGAACATAAAGATCCTCATTGGAGGCATAGCCACGTTCCTGCTCCTTAGGATACTCCACACCACGATACCAATCTGGCGCAAAGACAAACTCATTCTTCTTGGAGAACTGCATATAGAGGTAAGGATAACCTGCATACATACAAGTCTTGATGCCATTGTCAACCTGTGAATACTCACGAGAAGCAGTGCCATTCTCATGGGTAAACTGGCGAACGCTGCGGAATGCCAAGAATGGACGGAAACGAAGGGTGGTAGCAGAATGACAATCCACCATCGTGTATCTTATCAAGATGCGGTCTTCGTAATGTTGGAAGACTACCTCTTTCTTCAAGATGACACCACCTATGCGATAAAGTGTCGTTGGCACCTTATCACAGTCAAACTCACGAATGTACTTGTGGCCCATCGGACTGAAATTGTTGCCTTGGTACTTGTGCAAACCGAGATTGAACTCAGCTCCATGCTGAATGACTGTAGGATCGAGAGAACTCAGCAGTACATGGTTCTCGTCATCCAATTCTGGAACGGGAACTACCAGCAGACCGTGATACTTTCGAGTATTACAATCGACAATCGTAGAGCACGAATAAGCACCCGAGCGGTTGGTTCTAAGCAACTCCTTCGGCAATGACTCCTGTAGGTTGGTCATCAGGGCCTTTTCGAATTTTAGATAACTCATAGATCTATATTAAGGTTTTTATTATTTGTTGACTTATTTAATTGCTTTCAAAGGTAAGGAAAAAAAGCGAAACCACAAAGTTTTTGGGCAAAGAATTTTAGAAAAGTGGAATAATTTATGATTTATAAGACTTTTTAGAGCAAATATCCCCCTTTTTGACCTATTTTGAAACAGAAATGACACAATGCCAAAACTATTAAAAGACACAACGCACAATGAAAGCGGAGGTAGTGCTTGCATTGTGCGTTGCTTTATGAGGACAAGCCCTGTCATCATTGCTATGAAAAATATTCTATTCTGGAATCAGGAAATTGACAACTTCTTGTTCCACCGTCACCTCAAAAGGACCTACAGGTGTCTTCATCAACCTTCCGTCGATGCCTATCAGAGCATGGGAAGCCTCACACACCTCCACTTCACGCGTACGATAGGGATGAACGCTCTTATGATTGAGGAATTTTCCTTTGACAAAAAGATAGATACCTTCGAAAAGTTGAGTCATCTCGGGATGATAGACCACGGACACATCCAACAATCCATTATAAGGCACCGCATTTGGGGTCTGTCCATAGCCCGACGCATTTCCGATACACATGGTCATCACCTTACGCTTGATGACATCCGAGTTAATCTTGATATGCATCTTATAGTCCAAACGCTGGAAAATCATCAAGACAAAAGAGAAGATAAATGATAGCGTACGAGAGCCAAAGATATGATGGGTCTTGCGACGCAAGTTCATGATGGCTGCTATCAATCCTACATTGACGCAATTCAAGAAATAACGATGGCATCTCTCGTTCTTATGATTTGTATATCGTATGCATCCGAGGTCTATCTTCCTGATACGACGCAACTTCAGCCATTGTATCGTCTGGAGATAGTCCGAGTCATCAAATCCCCAAAAATGCGCGAAATCATTCATCAGCCCATTTGGGATAACCCCTAGAGCTATTTGGTCTCTTACGGTTTTATCAACCTGCATCAAGCAGTTGACAGCATCGTTCAAGGCAGAATCACCTCCCACAATGACTATCGTCTTATAGCCATTATTGATGAACATCTTGACAAGACGTTCCACACTTTTTTGGTTCTCACTCTGTACAAAATCATAGTCCACGCGAGATTGACGCAAGGCTTTTTCTATCTTAGTCCAGCGTTTGTCACTGCCCCATCCTCCTCTCGGACAATAGAGCAATCCCCATTTATTTTCGTTTGCTGCCACCTCTTTACAATGTTAAGTGTTAAATGTTAAGTGTTATTAGCTCTCTTTTTCCATCAAGTGCAATACCTGTTGCACTTTCTGCTCCATCGGTTGCAAAGCATCTATCCAATGAATCGTAAAACCTCTTCTTTCCATACCTCGGAACCAAGTCATCTGCCGCTTGGCAAACTGATGAATAGCAATCTCCAATCCTTTGAACATCTCCTCATAGGAGGTTTTTCCTATCACATACTCTGTGATAAACTTATATTCCAGTCCATAATAGATGAGGTTCTCGGCAGGGATTCCCTTGTCAAGCAAGCTACGGATTTCATCCACCATCCCTTCTTTCAGTCGTTGTTTCAGACGTTGTGTTATCTTCTCACGACGGGCATCCCTATCAATACTGACGCCTATGATGAGCGAATCGACCGCAGGCAACTCTCGTTCCGGCATCGGATGAGCCAAGTTGTAGGTCTCTATCTCGATGGCACGGATAGCACGTTGAGCTGTATCCACATCCGTTCGATTATGCATATTGCTCCCTGTCTTAGCCTTCAAGTCCTTCAACATCCGAGTTAGCTCCTCCAAGCTCTTATGCTCCAAGTCCGCACGGAGTTGCGGGTTCTGCGGAACAGGAGAAAGATGATACCCCTTGAGCACCGACTCGATGTACAAGCCTGTACCACCACAAAGAATGGGCAAAACACCACGAGACTGAATATCCTGATAGGCATCAAAGAAATCTTGCTGATATTGGAAAAGGTTGTACTTTGCCCCCGCATCACAAATATCTATCAGATGATAGGGAATCAACTTGCCGTCAACCGTATAGTCAGCCAAATCCTTACCCGTACCGATATCCATGCCACGATATACCTGGCGACTATCGGCACTGATAATCTCCGCCCCTTGGGTATTACCGTCCCAAATAGAAGAATCCATGCCATTGATATGCGAGGCAAGTGCAGCGGCAAGACTCGTCTTTCCGCTGGCTGTAGGACCCAATATGGTTATCATTGAATGTTTCATGGCGCAAAGATACTAATTTTTCCGATATAGACAAACAAAGTAGTAAAAAAAATAATAAAAAAAGCCTGGCATTGCAAAATGCCAGGCTCTATATATTGTCGTAAATCGCTTCAGCGGTATTACTTCAACTCAGCGAGGTACTTGATAGTACGAACCATCTGAGAAGTATAAGAGTTCTCATTGTCGTACCAAGAAACTACCTGTACCTGATATGTGTCGTCGTCGATCTTGCTAACCATTGTCTGAGTAGCATCGAAGAGAGAACCGAAACGCATACCGATGATATCAGAAGAAACGATAGGATCCTCGTTGTAACCGAAGCTCTCGTTAGAAGCAGCCTTCATTGCAGCGTTGATACCCTCAACTGTAACGTCCTTACCCTTAACAACAGCTACGAGGATAGTTGTAGAACCTGTTGGAGTAGGAACACGCTGTGCAGAACCGATCAACTTACCGTTCAACTCAGGGATTACAAGACCGATAGCCTTAGCAGCACCTGTTGAGTTAGGAACGATGTTCTGAGCACCTGCACGAGAACGACGAAGGTCACCCTTGCGCTGAGGACCATCAAGAATCATCTGGTCACCTGTGTAAGCGTGGATTGTTGACATGATACCTGACTGGATAGCTGCGTACTTGTTCAAAGTGTCAGCCATAGGAGCCAAGCAGTTTGTTGTACAAGAAGCTGCAGAGATAACTGTATCAGCTGGAGTCAAAGTCTTGTGGTTAGTGTTGTAAACGATAGTAGGGAGATCGTTACCTGCTGGAGCAGAGATAACTACCTTCTTAGCACCTGCTGTAAGGTGAGCAGAAGCCTTCTCCTTAGATGTATAGAAACCTGTGCACTCAAGTACTACGTCAACACCAAGCTCACCCCAAGGAAGCTCAGCTGCGTTTGGCTTAGCGTAGATAGTGATCTCCTTACCATCAACGATGATAGAGTTGTCTGTTGCCTCTACAGTGTGCTTGCCCTCGCCATACTTACCAGCGAAGCCACCCTGTGCTGTATCATACTTAAGAAGGTGAGCCAACATTTTTGGAGATGTAAGGTCATTGATTGCAACTACCTCATAACCATCTGCCTCAAACATCTGACGGAAAGCCAGACGACCGATACGGCCGAAGCCGTTAATAGCAACTTTTGTCATTTTGTTTAATATTTAAATTAATGGTTTAAAATAATTACTTATTTTAAGCTCTCAAGCCATCCTGAAGTACTGAAACATTCAAAATTTCAAGCTTTCAAGCATTTTTTCTTCTTTTCGAGCGCAAAGTTACTAATTTTTTTCTAACTTTGCACACGAAATGAGTATTAAATAAGTTAAAAATAAATAGCAGACATAAAATATCGCTGCGTTTTTTACACTTATTATGGCATAGTGCAAACTCTATATTGCAAAATTCATTTGTTAAAATAGAGCTCTTCCGACATTCAGGGGGTAACTCTACTTACCTGGACTTGCCATATACCTTATTATATATAAAGGAAGTTTATCATTCATATTAACAACATAAAAACAAAAGAGTAAAAGTATGAGTAAATTTTTGAATGAATTCAAGGAATTCGCCATGCGTGGCAATGTGCTCGACATGGCTGTCGGTGTTATCATCGGCGGTGCCTTTGGCAAAATCGTTAGTTCTATCGTTGATGATGTCATCATGCCTCCTATCGGCTGGCTCATCGGCGGCGTTAACTTCTCCGACCTGAAGATTACTCTGCCTACGGTACAGGTAGCTGGCGAAGAATTGAAAGCCGCTACCATCAACTATGGTAATTTCCTGCAGACCTGCCTCGATTTCCTCATCGTTGCATTCTGCATCTTCATGCTCATCAAGGTAGTCAACAAGCTTGCCAAGAAGAAAGAAGAGCCAAAGGAACCTGAGGCTCCTAAAGCACCAGAGCCAACTGCCGAGGAGAAACTTCTCATCGAGATTCGTGACTTGCTAAAAGAGCAAGCTAAATAAAGATTCCAAATAGGAGAACAAGAATTTATGTCAACTATTATTTATCCATCACCGATATTTGGGCCAGTGAACTCCCGTCGTCTGGGAGTTTCACTCGGCATCAACCTCATGCCTTCCGATGGCAAGGTTTGTTCTTTCGACTGCATGTACTGCGAATGCGGCTTCAACGCCGACTTCCGTCCTCGCCGCAAACGTCCTACTCG